>JBDGYW010000196.1:0-9303 GCA_039588935.1 Gemmatimonadota bacterium
AGAAGGTGGCGATCCTGCCCGGGAACATCGGCTATCTGAAGCTCAACGGTTTCGTCGATGCGCAGATTGCCGGTCCGACGGCGGTCGCGGCGATGAATTTTCTGGCCAACGCCGACGCCCTCATTGTCGATCTTCGCGACAACGGCGGCGGTTCCCCTTCGATGATCCAGCTTCTCAGCAGCTATTTCTTCGAGGAGCGAGTTCACCTGAACAGTTTCTACATCCGCCGGACCGATGAATGGGAGGAGTTCTGGACCCACGACCAGGTGCAGGGCCCGCGCATGACGGAGATGCCGATCTTCGTGCTCACCAGCGGGCGTACCTTCTCGGCCGCGGAGGAATTCACCTACAACCTGAAGAACCTCGAGCGGGCGACCATCGTGGGGGAAACTACGCGGGGCGGCGCGCATCCCGTGACGGGCAGTACGATCCCGTTCGACGGGTTCACGATCGGAATGACGATCCCGTATGGACGCGCAGTGAATCCCGTTACAGGCACGAACTGGGAGGGAACCGGAATAGATGCACACATCGAGGTGCCTGCCGACGATGCACTCGATGCGGCTGTTCGGGAAGCCTCTCGGTCAATAGTCGTGCGGGGTCGCTGATTGGGGATTGGGGTCGGTAGCGAGAGTTTGAGGTGACGTTTGCGTATCGAGGGCGTTCGCTACCCCAACTCCCCCACATCCACAAATACATCGATCACTTATTGGCCTTGCGGCT
This sequence comes from Gemmatimonadota bacterium, assembly GCA_039588935.1. Taxonomy (GTDB): domain Bacteria; phylum Gemmatimonadota; class Gemmatimonadetes; order Gemmatimonadales; family GWC2-71-9; genus JBDGYW01. The sequence goes on from JBDGYW010000196.1 coordinate 724, forward strand.
CCCTGTACTGGGGTGCACGTTTGCTCGGTTCTCGTACGCACATCCACAGGAGACAGTCATGAAATCGCGCTTGCTTCTACTGGCAGTCCCGGTTGCCGTGATGCTCACTGCGTGTCAGCCTGGAATCACTCCGCTCTCGGATGAGGACGTGGCTGCAATCAGAGCCTTCGGTCCTGCGATAGATGACGTAGCTCTGTCGGGGAACTGGAGCGCGTTCCCGGAGATGTTTACAGAAGACGGAATCTTGATGCCGGCGAACGGCCCCCTATACCAGGTGCGGAGCGAGTTCGGGGCAATCATCGAGTCCCTCGGAATGACTATGAGGGAGCACACCATCGAGTTCGTTGATATAGACGGAAGCGGAGACATTGCGTACGGCCGAGCGACGTATTCTGAGACATACAATGTTGCGGGTGTTTCTGAGCCGATTGATGATACTGGGAAGATCCTAGCGATATTTCGCAAGCAGCCTGACGGCTCGTGGCTTATCTCAACCTGGATATACAACTCCGATCTGCCGTTGCCAACATCGGAGGGTGAGCACTCGGATGGAGAAGAGCACAGCTAGCCGTCGTATACCTCGCGGGACTTCCGACGGTTGCTACGGATGAGCCTCGCGAGGTCTACTGCGTGTAATATCTAGATATGTCAAGCTGGCCCGCGGCCACCAAGTCTCACAACCACAACTGCTCAACTCGAATCACTGTCGCTTCTGCTTTGCCAATCTGCCCAACAGAGGTGACAGTCCGCCATGTTGGGGTGGATTCCGTTTGGGAAACCAGCATCGCTATGCCGCACCGTTGCACGTTGCTGCATGGATTTTAGGATACGCTGGTCAGGACAGTTGATAGTTGGGGCACGCCGCATGTCGGAGGAGGTGACCGTTGATTGGCTGTAGAGCGATCTGAAAATGATTCGTCGCGCGTCGTGTTTATTCGCTAGCGTCACTGTCGCCGCCCTCGTTACGGCCTGCTCCACCGGGCGACCGGAGCCCGAAACCAGGCTCGTACTCGCCGGCCAAGCGCTTATCAAGAAGGACCCGAGAATTCGCTGGGACGATCCCTACGGCAATCTCCGTCCGATGTTAGACCGGGCCGACGTGGCCTTCACCAACTTCGAAATGGCGGTCTTGTCCGAAGCGGATCGTTGCGGCATGCCTGCCGACTACGAGGTCTCCTTCGGAACTCCCAGGCTGACTCCCGAAGAGCGACCTGGAAACTCCGGAGGTCCGCACGCTGTGGCGCCTGAGGTGATGGGCTTCCTGTCCGATCTCGGATTCAACCTGATGTCCTTGTCCAACAACCACGCATGGGACCTCGGCGACTGTGGAGTAGCCGCCACTCGCGCGGCAGCAGAGGCGTATCACGTGGCCCACGCCGGCGTTGGTCCGGACATCTCCGCGGCCTCAGCTCCCGGCTATCTGACCGTGGAAAACTTCACCATTGCCTTGATTGCGGCTACGACCAGCCACGACGAGCGAGGCGCTATACGCCACGCGGTGAATGGAGTGTGGACAGGCTGGCAGGAGGACTTGGACCGCAATCTCGCCGCCGTTCGCGAGGCCGCTGCAAACGCCGACTTCGTCCTCTACTACCAGCATTTCCAGCTCGATCTCGACGAATTCAGCGACGTGGCCCCGGGGGACACAACCGGCGACGGACACTTCTGGGTTGAGAATGTCGCGGATTGGCAGACCGACTTCGCCCGAATGGTTCTGGATGCTGGAGCCTCGATATACGTGGGGCATGGGTACCGCGCGTTCGATGGCGTCGAGGTGTACAACGGGAAGCCACTGCTGCGTCAACTCGGCGGTTTCGCCTACCAAGGCCTGAATCCGGAGGTCGGTGGCTACGATGAACACCGGCCCTGGGAAGGGTTGTTTGCCGAGCTAGTCATCCGCAGCGGTCGCGTCGAGCGGATCGACTTCACGCCCCTCGACCTTGATGAAGGTGAGACCTATCGCTCGGACCACGACGACCTCGAGTTCCTTTCTCGTCGCGGCCTCGCCCAGCTCGCCACCGGACCTCTCGCAGACTCCATCCTCCTGCGATTCCGCGACCTCTCGGCCAGGTATGGCGCAGAGCTGACGATCGCTGATTCTCGGGCGAGGCTCGAGATTGCGTCGGGGAACTAGGTGGCGGCAACGACGCGCTCTAACACCCATAAGGCGTCCGGAGTCAAGTGGGCGTAGCTAGACAACTCGGGGTGTGGTGTCGAGCTTGGCGATTCAGCGAGCGCACTGGGTCGGCGAAAACGGCGAAAATGAGCCCCGCCCCTTTTTGCCCTGTCACCTGTTCGGCTTTTGACTCCCCGGGTCCCTCGATATCGGGGGTCTGTGTGTGCGAAAAGACTAGGTCCGAGTTCGCGTTTTCGCAGTGCCCCCCTCAGTTGGCCTCTAGGACGTATGCCGTCAAGGTTTCCTTTTCACACGCAAGACTGCTTCCCGCAGGTTCTGTTGTTCACTTCATTCACGCGGGTTCCTATCCGCCCTTCCACGGTCATGGAAACGGTTGCATCCTATGGCGATTCACATGTTCAGATGCTGTGATTTTGCAGTGTAACAGGAGGATATGATGCGAGGCATGGTGCAGCGACGGTTGCAGCATACGACTGCGACGGTGTGGCGGTATGCTGCGGAGTCTGCGTTGGCGGCGACCGTGGTTCTATTTGGGTGCCAACCGCAAACACCGACTTTCACAGAAGCCGAAGAGGCTGCTGTAGAAGCTGAGATAAGAGCCGCACGAGACGCCTACTTTGACGCGGCAACAAATCTGGATGCCGAAGCAATGGTTGCTTTTTGGGACGAAGATTTTATCCACGTGTCAAATGATGTGATCCTCCCTCTGACACTGGAGGCTCTGACAGAGGCTTGGAAGCCTCTGAGTCACATAGAAATGGACATCACCTCTGATCGTGTGGTCGCGCTATCGAACGATGCCGGATATACGTTGTTTACTGCCTCATATGTTGTCTTCGACACTGCGGGAGTGGACGTGGGTAGCAGCGATTGGGCTGGCACACATATCTGGGTGCGTTCCGATGAAGGGTGGAAAGTACAAGCCGTCCATGAAGGCAGACCGGTTCAAGACTGAAGTTCGGACCCGCATCGTCCACTTGATGCCAATGGGGTAGGGGCTGCAGGGATGCCGCGCTGCTTCTCCCTACCGTCGTTCATCGCACGTTGTTCGTTGCGCGAACCCTTGCCTCACGCTCCGCAGCCGGGTGCCTCCCTCCGCGCACCCTCCGTTCGCTCCGCTCGACGATTAGACGCCGTGCGTCGCTCACTCCGGGCAGCACTACGGGAGACACCGAACTGCTCAGCAGCGTTCGCTCCGGGAGGCGCCGAATGGCGCCGAAGCGGAAGGGACAACGAGGCAAAAAACGAAAAGCCGAGGGGATTTTCTCCTGCCCGGCTCTTGTGGCGCAGCGAAACGCTAGGGAGACCTCGCAACACAACCCACTCCACGCCGGCCTCGAGATCCCCTCATTCCATTCTCAGGGCCAGAAGAGCGTCCAGCCTCGAGGCCCGGAGAGCCGGGAGGAATCCCGCCGCCAGAGCCACGCCTAGCATGGTCAATCCGGCCAGCGCCACCGTCAGTGGATCCGAGGGTGCGACGCCAAATAGTAGGCTGCCCAGCAGAGGTCCCAGCGCCAGGGAAAGGGGCACTCCCACCAGGAGGCCCAATCCCGCCAGGACCGCCACCTGCCGGAGAATCAGCCGCAAGATCTGAGGGCTCCGGGCACCCACGGCCACCCGGACGCCGATCTCGCTGGTGCGCCGAGTCACGCTGTAGGACGTCACACCGTAGAGTCCGATGCTGGCCAAGAATAGGGCGAACGCTCCGAATAGAGTCAGGAGCTGGGTGAACACTCTCTCCTTCGCACTGGACTCGGCCAAAATAGAGGTCTGGGTCTGAAGCTCCGGTACGGGAATGTCCGGATGGACACGGTACACGACCTCACGCACGGCGCGCTCGATACGGGCGGCTGCGACATTCGTCCGCAGAATGATGTGGTGGCCGCCGAACCCGTTCCGCTGAAGGGCCGACTCGTGGAGGGTGGCGGGAACCGGCTCTCGCAGGTTCCGGTAGGGCGTGTCTTCCACCACGCCCACGATCTGTACGTCCGTGCCTCCTACCCGCAAGATTCTGCCGACAGGAGATTCACCGCCGAACAGCTCCCTGACGGCCGTCTGGTTCACGGCCCCCACACGCGGCGCGTTTACGCCATCCTGGCGCCCCGGCATCCGGCCCGCCAGAAGGTCCACGCCCAAAGTCTCCAGGAATCCCGGGCCCACTGCGTTCTTGTAGAGGCTCTGCTCCTCCCCCTCCACAGTGATTCTGGTGTTGGAGATGATGCCACTCAAGAGGGCGTTTTCCATGACGGTCACCGACCTCACGCCGGGCACCTCCTGCAAACGGTCCAAAAGCTCCAGGTAGAGGTTGCCGTACTCCTCACTCTCCAGATCGGTGTAACCGGGGTCGACCTGAAACACGGCGACCCCGCGGGGATCGAATCCAAGCTCCACGTCTCCCAGGTTCTTCATGGTTTTGAGGAGAAGGACGGCTCCCACCACCAGAGGCACCGATAGGGCGATCTGGAGGGCGATGAGGATTCGGCCCACTGTAAGCCGCGGGCTGCTTCCACCGGCCCCTCGGGGCTTCAACCAGGCGTTGGGGTCCAGCCCCGAAAGCCGCAGCGCGGGCAGGAGGCCGAAAGCCATTGTAGCCACGACCGCCAGGCCCGCCCCCACGGACACGACCAAGGGATCCAGGGCCAGATTCATCTCCACCTCGCCGAAGGCGCCCGAGCCGACACTCCCGGTCAAAAGGTCCCGCAGAAAACCGCGCCCGGCCACGGTCAGGAGAAGCCCCAGCACGGTCCCGGTCACGGAAAGGACCAATCCTTCCAGGAGCATCTGGCGAATGAGGCGAAGCCGCCCCACGCCCAGTGCCCTGCGCACGGCGATCTCTCGTTGCCTGGCTACGCCCCGGGCCAGGGTCAGGCCCGCGAGGTTCACACAGGCGATGAGGAGGACGATCCCCACGACACCCAAAAGCAAGTAGAGGAGCCGGGCCCTGCTGGAGCGAACGGGCTGAGCCCCCCGCTCTCCGGGGAGGAGGCGGAGTGTGGGCAGGTACCCGTCCGTCGCCAGAAGGGGGGATGGATAATCCCTGATCACCCTGCCCAGAGCCTGTTCCACCGATTGCTCCGGCACGCCTTCGTGGATCCTGGTCAAAACCCGGAGCCAGAAAGTCTCGCCGGAGGTGAACAGGGAGCGGTCGGAAGCCATGCGGGCGTAGACCCTGGGCTGGGAGCTGAGCGGCACCGTTATGTCGGTCTGAGGGAAGAACCCCCCGATGGAAAGCCCCTTGAACCCCGCGGCGGTCACGCCCACCACCTCCGCCGGTTCCCCATTCACCCTCACCGTCTTGCCGACGATTTCGAGATCACCCCCGAAGGCACGCATCCAGAACGAGTGGCTGAGCACGGCCACCAGGGGCGCGCCGTCCACGTCGTCGGTCTCGGTGAAAGGACGACCCAGGGCCATCCGTACCCTCAAGGCGGAGAAGTAGCTCCCGTCCGCCAGAGCCCCTCCGGCCAGGAAGGCCGGCAGATCCCCCATGGCGACGCTCACTCCGCGCAGGAAGGTGAAGGCGAACACCTCGCTCCCCTCTGGAGCGCCCTCGCGAAGAGCCCGGTAGAGTGGATAGCTGAGGTTGCTCCGGTAGCGGATGCCGGTGGCCGGATCGGTATAGGACGTGGATCCGTACTGGTTGATCCTGAAATCTCCTTCGCGGTGCCAGGTCACCAGGGAAAGCTCGCCGGGGGAGTCCACGGGCAGGGGCGTATGCAGAAGGGTCTTCACCACGCCGAACATTGCCATGTTCGCCCCGATACCCAGGGCCAGGGAGAGAATCGCCACCAGGGTGAACCCAGGGTTGCGCCGAAGCCCTCTCAGGACGTACCGAAGCTCTGATCCGAAACCAGCTATCATCGTTCCTCTCCCGTTCCAGGTTGGGGGCCCCGACCAGTCTTTGAGGGTTAGATAGCGCCGATGGGCAGGAGGTTGCAGAAGGGCAGATCGAGGCTGCCCGCTCTTCGCTCCGCGCTGGCGATTGTTATCCCCCCGCGCTGCATGCCGGCTCCGTTCCTTCACGCACAAAAGTGCGCTACCAGTCCGAAGGATCCCAGGTCCGTTCGCCGCGGGAGGGGTCGGCATTTCGCGCAAGTTCCAAGGATCGTTCCGGCGACGCGAACTCTCGCATTCCAACAGGCGCCCCCGCTGGGCGACGGTGCAAAGATATGCCAAACGAAGCGTAAGATTGGTTACGTGCTGATCGCGGGATTTCCTTACCATCGCGGTGAACCCTTTTGCTGCCGCACACGGGTGGCGCGCGAGCAACCCGAGATCTCTAGCGCAGGTTTGACATTATGACGAATTTGTCATATTTCTTATGAGCGCAAAACCACTGAGATGGTTCAGCGACGCGATCACTGTTCCGCCGTTCTCCAGGAACGCTGCGCTCAGGGTGGGAGCGATGCTGGAGGTGGTGGCGCTCGGTGGCACACTTACGATGCCACACTCGAGGCCGCTTCCGTCCGTTGGACCGCGTTGTCATGAACTGCGTGTCAAAAACGGCAACAAGACGTGGAGAGTCATCTACCACATTGGTGATGACGCGATCGTGGTTCTCGATGTCTTCAGCAAGAAAACGCGAGCGACGCCGAAAACCACGATCGATCGCTGCAAGAGGAGGTTGAACCGGTATGAAAAAGGCCGATAGAAGGGGACCACGGCCACCCAAGCGAGCCCGACTGAGCACAGCGGGCTCAGGTTGGCGCGAGGGGACCGTACAGGAATTCCTCGGGCTCAGTGATGAGGAGTCGGCACTGGTTCGAGCCAAGGCCGCACTTGCCGTGTTTCTCCAGCAGCGTCGGAAGGCTATCGGGTGGAGTCAGACGGCGCTGGCGGAACGGCTCGGCTCCGGGCAATCGCGCGTCGCCAAAATGGAAGCAGCTCAACCTTCAGTGAGCCTCGATCTACTCGTGAGAGCGCTACTGGTTACTGGCGTAACAATGCCCGACATCGGAGTCGTGATCGCTACAGGCGATCCAGACGCTAGGGCAGGGAGCAAACGCCCCTCACGATCGAAGCAACAACCCACTCGGCCAGCTCGAGGGGCGGTCACAGCTCACTAGTACGCCCGTTCGTCTTTCCCCGACTGTCACACGCCGAAGCCACAAATGAACGGGACGGAGAGCGTCCCGAGCCCCCGCTGACGAATCGGCGGTGGAACGCCGTGCGTCGCCTTCCGCCGCCCGCTCCACACCGCACGCGCCGCAGTCCGGCGCCTCCCTTCGCGCACCCTCCAATCGCTCCGCTCGACGATTAGACGCCGTGCGTCGCTCACTCCGGGCGGTGCTGAGTGGTGCGGCGGGTTAGTGAAAAGCTCGTCTCAGTGCACCCTAATGCCGCAACACCGCTTGTACTTCTTGCCGCTACCGCAGGGGCAAGGTTGGTTGCGGCCGATACGATTCTCGGCCGCTGCTGGTTCGCCGTTCACCAATCCTGCCCTGCAAACGGCCTTCCAGATCGCCGAACCCATGCGGGCATAGCCCGTGAGCGCTTCAGGGAACAGCTCGCGGAGCTTCGCGGCGAGCGTCTCCAGCGATGACGGCGGCTTGCCAGATTCCTTCACCAGTTTCTCAGCCAACGAACGGGACGAGAAGAAGGTAAGTGTCGTCAAGATCGCGCCCAGCTCTTCGGAGTATTCCTCCGTCAGGAATTCGTCCCAACTCTCCTCGAGCCACAGGTGTCCGGCCGAAAACCCCCGAGACCACTCAGATACTGGTGCGTCGGGTTCCAGGTTGGCTAACAGGTCTTCCCTGAACTCCCAGCCCGCCGGCTGCCGTGGTCCTTCAGCCCGAACGACGGCGTTTATCTCGTTGTAGAGAGACATCAACCCGCCCATTACCTGCTCCGCTTGCTCCATGCTTTCGAACTCGGGTTCTTCACCGCAGAAGATGAAAGGGATCCACTCCGATGGCTTGACCAGATCCGGCACCGCCGCCACCGCGAAGAGAAAGCCTCGAACCTCTCCGAGCGACAGAGTTCCTTCGCGATTCGTAGGTCGTGACAGAAATGCTTCCAGCGCGGCCTCTTGTTCAGGCGTCATCTGCATTGATGCCTCAGTTCACGTGTTCCGCGGTCACCCGGGCTGGCAGCCGCACTCGCAACCTAATGCAGGTTCAGAGGAGGCGCCCGGGAGCACTGCCCAAGGGCTGGCCACACGCCGGCACCACCACTCCGCGCACCCTCCGTTCGCTCCGCTCGACGATTCGATGCCGAGCGTAGCTCATCCGGGCAGCGCTGCGGGAGACACCGAACTGCTTCGCCTACCGTTGTTCGTCGCTCGGTCCGGTCAGCGATTAAAGGTTGCGGCGCCGCTATCGAGGCTGCCCGTTGCCAGTGTCCTTATTCCCCCACCCCCCCAATCCCCTCCGGTTCTCTGGAGGTATGGAGTCACGTGACAGCGAGGTAGTCGCTCTAATACCTATGAGGCCTCCGGGGTCAAG
>JBDGYW010000197.1:0-9295 GCA_039588935.1 Gemmatimonadota bacterium
CCCTCCGTACGACCGCGTGTGGACGAGGCTTTCACCACACAACCACGCAAATCAAAGCCCATCGACAAGCTAAGGGTTCTCGAGGTCACCAACCGGGGAGGGCCGACGTCCGGCCCTCCCAACGAAGGACCCACTCGAGGCCGAGCAGGAGTCCCTGTGCTCTGCCGTCCACAATTGTGCGTTTAGCCGCCTGAGAATTTCTTCCGAAGAGTAGAATCAATCCCTTACTGTTGCCCAAGGCGGTGGCTCAATGGCACTCATCGAATGCCCAGAGTGCGGACATCAGGTATCGGACCGTGCGGACGCTTGTCCGTCGTGCGCCTTCCCGCTGACTGATCCCATTGACACAGCTCCCGACCGACGCCCGCCAGCGCAGACGGTCGAACTCACCGGCAAGAAGTGGAAAGGGCTTCATCTGTGGTCGGCGCTTGCCATGGTGGCGGGACTGCTGTTCGGTGTCGTTGAGGACTCGCGGCTCATGCTGGTGTTCGGCATCTCGGGGCTGATCGGAATCGCGATAGCGAAAGCCGGAACGTGGTGGTACCACCGGTGATGGGAAACCTAGTAATGGAACCGGCCGGACCGTCGACTCACGTTAGGGTTCAACCCGGGACCTACGGATCAAAAGCTCATGAGTAGGGTGGTACGGGTGTACACGAACGTACACTCCTGACGCAGAAACGGGTGTCGTCACGCACCCGTTTGTGACACTGGGTGACATTGGTGTACATGGGTCCGGGGCACAGTGGGGGCACAGTTGGCTGATGTGGGCACGCTTTCGCCTCTGGTCAACTCATGTTCTGAACCGTATTCTTGTGGCCGAGTCTGACCTCGGAGTCGACCGAAATGCCCGATGTGTTTGACCGACTGAAGTCCGCTCTTTCCGACCGCTACGCAATCGAACGTGAGCTCGGCGCGGGCGGAATGGCGACGGTCTACCTCGCCAACGATCTCAAGCACCACCGCCAGCTCGCCATCAAGGTCTTACGGCCTGACCTCGCTGCCGCACTCGGCTCTGAGCGATTCCATCGCGAGATCAAGATTGCGGCACAATTGCAGCATCCCAACATCCTTCCTCTGCACGATTCAGGTGAAGTTGACGGCCTCCTGTACTACGTGATGCCGTACGTCGAAGGTTTGTCACTCCGGGACAAGCTCGCGAAAGAGGGGGAGCTGCCGATAGCTGATTCGCTGCGCCTTCTTCGCGATGTGGTCGACGCTCTCACGGCGGCACACGCTCACGGCGTAGTCCATCGCGACATCAAGCCCGAGAATATTCTACTCACGGGGCGTCACGCTCTGGTGACGGACTTCGGGGTGGCGAAGGCGGTGAGCGAGGCCGCGGACCGCAAGCACATTACCACCACAGGGGTTGCTCTGGGCACGCCTGCCTACATGGCTCCAGAACAGGCCTCCGCCGATCCTCATTCTGATTACCGAGTCGACATCTACGCAGTGGGTGTGGTCGCGTACGAGCTGCTGACCGGACGGGCCGTGTTCCTGGAGACGACACCGCAGGCGGTGCTGGCAGCTCACATGACGCAGGCACCCGACCCGCCGTCAGCGCGCCGGGCTTCTGTGACTCCCGTGCTCGATGACCTGGTGCTCAGATGTCTCGAAAAGAAGCCAGCCGATCGCTGGCAGTCAGCTGAGGAGCTGCTCGATCGGCTCGAAGCACTAGCAACTCCGAGTGGTGGTGTGACGCCTACAGAAACGCGACCGATGCAGATGGTGCAGGGCAGGCGCAGGATGGTAGCGGCGATCGCTGCCGCTGCTGTTGTCGTGGTCGCGGCGGTTGCGATAGTACTCGGTGTGGGATCGAGGCCCGACTTGGATCCGAATCTCGTGGGTGTTGCTCCGTTCGACGTGTTGACGACGAGTCAGGATCTCGACGTGTGGCGTGAGGGCATGGTGGATCTGTTGTCGCGCAGCCTCGACGGTGCTGGACCGTTGCGGTCGCTGTCACCGACTTTGGCAATCCGCCGCTGGGAAGGCCGTGCCGAAGCGGACAGGGCCGCTGCGTTCGGGCGCAACACGGGCGCGGGCCTAACGGTTTTCGGAACCATAGTCGGCGTCGGCAGTGATTCGGTTCGGGTCGTGGCCACACTGCTCGACGTTGAGCGGCAAGAACCGTTGGCGGAGACGGAAGTGCGGGATCGAGCGGACCGGCTGGACCGCCTGGCCGATTCGCTGGCGGTTCGTTTGTTGGGAGATCTGAGCCGCACGCGGCCGGTATCGGCAACGCCGATGTACTCGATCGGGTCGGCCCTGCCTGCGGCGATCAAGGCATTTCTCGCCGGTGAGCAGCACTATCGCCGTTCCGACTGGGATTCGGCCAGGGTGTACTTCGAGCAGGCCATTCGTCTCGACAGCTCCTTTGCGTTGGCGCACCGGCGGCTGGGCACAGTGCTCGGCTGGGACGCGCTGGAATTCGGTAGAGGATCGGCCGAGGCCGCAGCGCACCGCTTCCGCGCCGCGGCAATGAAGGCGGGGCTTGCCCCTCGTGAGAGCCTCTTGGTGACAGCGGATTCGTTGTTTGCGTCGATGACCGATTTCACGGGTGACACCGAGACGTGGCCGTTGATCGACAGGCTGTTCGCGACACTCGAAGACGCAGTGGAGAGGTATCCCGAGGACCCCGAGGCGTGGAACGAGCTGGGAGAGGCGCGGTACCATTTCGGCCAGTGTGTTGGTGCGACTCCCGAACAGACCAAATTGGCGTTTGCACGCGCAATACAGCTCGACTCGGGCTATGCGCCCGCGTACCCCCACAGCCTGGCGCTGACACTGATGCTCGACGGTCCGGCAGCCGCAAAGCGAATTGGCGAGCGGTACCTGGCCGTCGCCACCAGTGGTTACGAGGTTGACGCGGCGCGCTTGTTCGTGGCCCTGCTTGATGACGACCGCGCTCAATCCGACATGGTGCAGCAGATCCTCGACACCCTCTCGGCCGACGCGCTTTTTGGGGCGTCTCGATTCCTCGTGCGTTATCCGGATTCGGCCGAGGCGGCAGCTCGTGTTACTCGGGCCCGCGCGAGGCGCGACTCGAACACTGCCGGCCTTCGTGAGGCCCTCAGCTTCCGTGGGCATTTCGAAGACGCATATGACACCTTCTCGGGTAGTGACTGGCGCGCGCCGGCCTTAGGCAACTATAGTCGCCAGGGTGCTTTCGCCGTAATGGCCGAGTTCAACGCCTTCCCCGCCGACACAGTAGATGCTGTGTTCGGCGAATGGTTGAACTTAGGATGGGGCCCCGGAGCCTCTCATGCAGTTCGCTGGTGGGCCGCGCGGAGTGACACGATCTCGCTGGGCCGTTACGTGGGGCTGACTGAAGAGATGGTTGATCCACGGATAGCGTTGCCTGCAGTCGACCGCGGGTTCATCAACTGGGTGAGGAATCTGGGCAGTGCGCACCTCACGCTGGCCAGAGGTGACACTGCGGCCGCGTTGCAGAAGTTTGAAGCGATTCGTCAGTGGCCGACTACTTACTACACATACACGCTACGTCTCACCCGCGCACAGCTGCTTGCGGCCACCGGCAGAGAAGCCGAAGCCGTGGCACTCCTGGACCAGATGTCACAGCTCGAATCGAATCCGAGTCCGCTCGACGTGGTCTGGGTGCTGGAGCGCGCTCGTGTCAACGAACGGCTCGGTAACCACGAAAAGGCGATCAGGGATTATTCCTTCGTCATGGACGTGTGGCGCACCGCGGACGACATACTGCAACCGTTCGTGGACGAAGCCCGCACTGCCGTCACACGGTTGGCGGGGGAGCCGGAGCGGTAGGGTCAAAACGACCGACGTTCTTCTCCCCCTCCCGTCACACCAGTCTCGCCAGCCAATGCCACGAGAATGAAAAGGCCTCACGGATTATTAATCCGTTGTTCCGGTCGGAGTCCCCATCCTACGGGGCCTATCAGATCACTATGCCCCGACTGTGCCCCTTGTCCTCCGACATTCTCCTTTGCCTTCCGCGTGTCTAGCACCCCCAGATAGCTATCTGAATACTCCTCGATATCCCTGAGGGCCGGGGAGGGCAAAGGAAGGGCAGGGAGACATAATCCCGGACCCTGGCACTTTGTGGTGTTACTCCGCAGGCCCCTCGTTAAGAGCTGCCTTCTCATTTGTGGTCGTGTCAGTGCCCAGCGCTTTGAAGTCGGGAAACTCACCAGCCGCTATTCGCCGCTGCGCATTCCGGTTCGCGAGTTTCATCGACTGGACGGCTACCAAGATCATGAGGACCGTTGAACCCACAGGAGCCAACACATCTGCGACCACTCCCTCCCCAGCCACAATGAATCCTGCGGCCGCCGCGGTTGCCGCCGCGAGTATCCCAAAGTGCCATGGCATTCGACGCTTGGCCTTCGCGGCGCAATCCTCGCAGACCAACCGACCATGGATTAGGTAGGGGTCGCCAGACCCTGCCTCGGCCCACGAAACACCGCAGGCCCCGCACGCGCCCTGCTTGTTTCTTCGGCGGCACCTTCGTCTATCGAGCATCCATACCATTATCGCACTTGCGCCAGCTGCGGCAGCAATGGCTAGCACCAGCATACTTGAAGCTCCTGAATTCTGTGTCGCTTAGGATTGCGGCCTAATTTGAGAATCAACTGACCAGCCCTTGTCCATATCCTACACCCGACCTGCTACATAGCAACATGCAGGATGGTCGGCACTGAAGAAGTCCGCACACCATGTTCGGTGATTCACCCCAGCCCAACGAAGGACCGGGCCGAAAATCGCCGGAAGTTCCTGCTTACTCCCGTCGCTGACGCTACAGCTGCGCCGAGATCTTAGCCGATTATGACCGACGCACTGCACTGCCTCAGGTCGGTTTGACCCCAAATCATATGGGACGATGCATCACCCAGCGCGGTCTGCGACAGGTTGCGCGGAGACCTGATGAATCTGTCTAGAGGAGAGGGTATGGCAAAAGATCGCATACCGGTACATCTTTACTTGTTACGGCTGGCCCAGGCATCCACCTGAAAGCCGCTTTATCCGATTGTACGGAGGTAGCCGGTATGAGAATGCGTTCTGTTCTCCTCGCCATATCGTTCGCCCTCGCATGCGTGTTGCCCCTCCGGGGCATCTGGGCTCAAGAGGAGTTTCACAGCCGCCACTTCATGACGAGTGACAGCGTCGAACTTCACTACTTGGAAGCAGGGTCCGGCCCAACCCTCGTGTTTGTGCCGGGATGGACCATGCCCGCAGAGATCTGGGAGCACCAGATTCGTCATTTTGCTTCGACGCACCGCGTCGTAGCTCTCGATCCGCGCGGGCAGGGTCGTTCCGAGAAGCCGACGCATGGGTACCATCCTTCACGTCGGGCGCTCGACATAGGCGAACTGCTCGGACACATGGATGGCGAGCCCGCTGTGCTGGTGGGCTGGTCTCTTGGCGTGCAAGAAGTCCTCGTTTATGCGCACGAGTATGGCACCGAGGCCATTCGAGCCGCAGTGCTGGTGGATTACGCGATCGAATTCGACACTGAGGGCCTTACGTCGAGGTTCATAAGTCTGCAGGTGGAGCGGGAGGACTGGACACGGAACTTCATCAAGGTGATTCACAATAGCGCGCAGTCGGATGAGTACCTCGAAGCCGTGACCCAGGCTGCACTCTCGACGCCGACGAATGCTGCCGCCATGATGATTGCTAACCTAATCCTGATGGGACCGACCGATCTGCGCCCTGCGCTGGATTCTGTGGATCGGCCAGTGATGTTCGTAGCTTCCTCGCTGGACTGGGCCGTCGCCGCGGCCGAAGACGTTCGCGAAGGCTGGCCCGAAGTACATGTGGAGGTTATCGACGAGACCTCGCACGCACTGTTTGTGGACAAGCCCGAAGAGTTCAATCAAGTGCTGGAAGAGTTTCTGGCGACGTTGCCCGAATAGCCGGCGGAAGTCATCGAAGGTCGCAGAAAACCATCGCCTTACACGGCATTGCACCATACGGTCCGCTTCGCGGACCGCAGGCGAACTCAGGGCAGCTAGGCATTCAATCAGACGGGGGTGCGACGAATATGAGGTTGCTCATCGGTATTCTTATGTTGACGCTCAACGGTGCTGCAATCGCTCAAGACAAGAACCCAGAGCAGCAGATCCGGGAGACCCTTCGGGCACTACCCGAGGCGTTGAGAGATGGTGCTACGGTACTCGGTTATGAAGATGGTGAGCGCCAAATTCTAAGGGCGGGCTCTGGTGAGATGATTTGTCGGGTGGACGACCCGAACCTGAGCGATGCCCGAGGTGCTTTCTTCGTGAACTGTTTTCCGAAGTCGTTGGAAGCGTTTGAAAACCGGAGAGCAGAACTGGCGTCAGATGCTGACTTGCTAGAGATCCTTCGTTCCGAGGTCGAGAGCGGACGCCTCGATGTGCCTGAGATGGCAATTCGATACACCTTACGCGGTCATTCAGCGGAAGGAGCGGTGCCTCTTGCTGTTCTCCATGTGCCATTCGCCTCGGCTGAATCCACAGGCCTCTCGACGGAACCCGATCACTTTCGGCCCTGGCTGATGAATGAGTCGACGGTTATGGCGCACGTCATGTTGCCAGGTCAGTAGAAAAAGGGGCCCAACAAGCGATTATGGACGACACCTTCGATCGACTAAGCGCCACGCTCGCCGACCGCTACACAATCGAGCGCGAGGTAGGTGCCGGCGGAATGGCCACCGTCTACCTCGCCGAGGATGTGAAGCACAAGCGCAAGGTTGCGGTGAAGGTGCTGCGCCCCGAACTCGCCGCAGTGCTCGGCGGTGACCGGTTCGTACAGGAAATCGAAACCACAGCCAACCTCCAACATCCGCATATACTGCCGTTGTTCGACTCGGGCGAGGCAGACGGTTTTCTCTACTACGTCATGCCGTTCATCGACGGCGAAACGCTTCGGGACAAGCTGAATCGGGAAACGCAACTCGGAATCGAGGAAGCGATCAGCATAGCCACATCCGTTGCGGCAGCGCTGGATTATGCGCATGAGCAAGGTGTCGTGCACCGTGACGTTAAGCCCGAAAACATTCTATTGCAGCGGGGACAAGCGCTTGTCGCCGATTTCGGCATTGCGTTGGCGCTTTCACAAGCCGACACCACGCGGCTGACGGCTACCGGGCTCGCATTGGGCACCGTTGCCTATATGAGCCCGGAGCAGCTCGACGGAGAATCACCAATCGACGGCCGCAGCGATGTGTACGCGCTCGGGTGCGTGCTGTATGAGATGCTCGTTGGCGCGCCCCCGTATTCTGGGCCGACTGTCCAGGCGGTCATGGCGGCGTCGCTGACAGACCCGGTGCCTTTTGCTCGGAAGAAGCGGGAGGAGGTCTCCGGACCTCTCGATGCCGCGGTTCGGCGGGCGATGGCAAAAGAAACGGACCAGCGATTCCAGTCGGTTCGCGAATTCGCTGATGCCGTGGTGCTGCCTGAGAAGCAGACGTCCCGGCCACGGTGGATGCTGCCGGCGATGGGGATACTCGTGTTAGTCGTCGCTTGGCTCGGGTATGGCGCGTGGAGGAGCGCTCGCGTAGCGGGGGCACGGGACCTCCTTCAACAGGCTGCCCAACTGGTCGCTGATGGTGACTACGCTGGTGCCTACCAACTCGCGATCTCGGCGGAACGGTTCATTCTGGACGACTCGACTCTGAACGCGCTGATGGTGGAGGTGTCCGACAATCTGTCGGTGGCTACGGATCCACCGGGGGCGCGTGTTCTCATTGAGCCGTTCGTTAAACCTGGTGGGATGGCGCCGAAGACGGAGTTCATCGGAGTGACGCCAATCGAACGGCATCGGATTCCGCGCACAGATCATCGCGTAATCGTGACCCTCGATGGGTATGCGTCTGCCGAACGGATTGCCTCATCGAGTTACAGTCGTAGTAGCGAGGAATGGGTAGAGGTGCCGGCCGATAGTGGCCGAGCTATCGCGCTCGATATCCCACTGAGGTTGGCCGAAACGGCGACCCAGGGAATGGTTATGGTCCCCGGGGGGACGTATAGCCTCGTGGGTCCCGATGCACCGCCCGAAACGACTGCGGAGCTGACCGACTATCTGCTCGACCGGTTCGAGGTCACCAACGCGGAGTATCGATCGTTCGTGTTGGCTGGTGCGTATACCGACGATAGCTACTGGCATAGCGTCCCGGCCCAGACACGAAACACGTTCACCGATCGCACGGGCCTCGCCGGCCCTCGAGACTGGGTTGGACAGATGTTCGCGGAGGGCCAGGAGGATTACCCGGTTACCGGCATTACCTGGTACGAGGCCTCCGCATTTTGTGAGGCGTCGGACAAACGTCTACCGACCATCTTCGAATGGGAGAAAGCGTCTCGAGACGGAATGACTGCATTTGCGGGCGTGAACATGCCGTGGGGTTACGTGAACGCGATACTTGCGATCGAGGATCGGGCGAATTTCAATAGCGCTGGCCCGGAGCCCGTGGACGCGTATCCGTTCGGTATCAGCCCGTATGGGGCGTATGCCTTGGCGGGCAATGTGAAGGAATGGCTTCTCAACCGGATTGGGGATGGGTACGTAGTGACCGGAGGTTCGTGGGAAGATCCAGCATACCTGCATTCTGCGTACGGGTCGCATCCGGCCACACTCTCGTCTGCGGTGTTGGGCTTCCGCTGTGCCCGCGCCCGCACGAGTGGGGATGCCGATCAGGGAGCATTTGCCATCGATCTCGACGAACGTACGCCAAACTACACGCCGGTCGATCGCGCCACATTTCGGACGTTGCTGAGACACTACCAGTATGACCGTCGTGCGGCTAACGCCCGGAACCTGACGACCGCTGTGACAGAGGGTTGGACCCGCGAACGTCTGTGGATCGATGGTGTCGACGGAGACTCGGTTCTGGTGTATTTCTACGTGCCCAGCCAGGCGCGTCCACCTTATCAGACCGTTGTGCACGTTCCGGGTGCTGGCGTGTTCTATGGCGAGACCTTGGCGGAAGAGACCGAATGGGCTATTGGGCCGGTCATTCAAGGTGGGCGAGCGGTACTTGCCGTCGTTCTCAAGGGAATGACGGAACGGGGCCATGACCCCGGGTACACGATTCCGCCTACCAACTCGGTGCGGTTTCGGGATGAAATGGTTCGTCACGCAACGGAACTCCGGTTGGGCATCGACTATCTCGAGGAGCGGGGCGATGTGGATTGGGGCCGGTTGGCGTACGTCTCGGTCAGTTGGGGAGGAGGGTCGCGTCTCGGGTTCGCCGCTGTAGACGACCGGTACCGGGCGTTCGTCTTCATTGGCGGCGGCATCGATGAGCGGGTAAGGCCCACGCTTCCTGCTGCGGACA
>JBDGYW010000198.1:0-9262 GCA_039588935.1 Gemmatimonadota bacterium
CGAAACTCGGGGGCACATGAACGATCGAGAGCGATTCAGACGTCTTTTTCGGGGTGAACCGGTAGACCGGCCGCCGCTACTCGAGGAAGGTGTGCGGGACGAGGTACTAGCGCTCTGGCGCACCCAGGGCCTTCCACCCGACAGGACACACGTCGACGTGTTCGGCCTCACTCCTCACGAGAACATCGGACCGGACCTCAAGTTCGTCACGAGCTACTTTGGGCGAGTCTTCGATTTGTCTGCGAGCGAGTACCGCGATGCTTTCGACGCCTCCCTGCGTCGCTTCCCCGAAGACTGGGAGCAGACCGTCAGGAGACTGGAAAACCGTGACCACGTCGTCTGTATATGGTCGTCGCGTGGGTTTTTTCAGGCGCTGGGAGTCGGAGACTGGCCGACCTTGGAGAAAGCGCTCATCGGAGCGCTCAGGGAGCCGGAGAAGGTACGCGACCGAACGGAGATGTACGGTGACTTCTGCGTGCGGATGCTAGAAAAGACAATGCAGGATGTGGATCCGGAGTTCATCTATTTGAGCGAGCCGATCTCCGATACCGAAGGGCCGCTCATCTCACCAGAGATGTTCGAAGAATTCATGATACCGGTTTACCGGCGAATCGTGGAAACGGCCAGGGGCCTCGGCTGCGACAATATCCTGCTCAGTACCTATGGGAACACCAGCCGTCTGTTCCCGATGTTGTTCGATGCTGGGATTACCATGCTGTGGGTCTCAGAAGCCGCAGAGGTGCCGGAACTCGACTACCGCCATCTGCGACGGGAGTTCGGGTCCGAACTTGGCCTCATTGGTGGTATTCCGCTCAGTATCCTCCGCAGCGAGTCGCAGGCGGTGATTAGGGATACTCTCCAGGAGATTGTGTCCCCGTTGCTCGAGGCCGGCCGTTACGTACCGCTCGCCGGCGGGCGTGTCAGAGAGGAGATCCCTTGGATCGTCTACGAGTCCTACCGCGAGGTATTGGCGGAGTTGGTTGTGTGACCGAGCCCGCCACGTTTCTGCCAGCAGCTTCCTAAACACGTCCAGCGCCACACGTGGTGTTGTATCGAGGCTGCCCTAGTTCAAATGCACGAGGCGATGCCTTGGATCGCCTCGAACAACAATGGCATCGCGCCCAAACCGGATGGAAGGCACTTCACAAAGCTGCGGCGCAACCTGAGTTCCCCGTTTCCGTTCGACTGCACGGTGCTCACTCAGGAGTCGTGCAACCGAACGGACAATTGTGCGGAGCAGTCTTGTGATGGCCAACCAAGCGGTTGTCGTTTACTGACCGTCTTCGAACTTGAAGGAGACCTTCACCTTCGCCCGGTAACTCTGCACCTCGCCGTCCACGAGCTGCATGTCGAGTTCCGAGATGCTGGCCACGCGTAGATCCCGGAGCGACTGCGCGGCACGCTCCACTGCGGCAGTTGCTGCCTTCTCCCACGATTCAGTGCTCGTTCCAACCAACTCGATGACCTTGTAGACGCTTTCAGCCATTCTCCCACCTCTTTCTGGGTTCTCGTCGTGTTTCCCACTGTAGGTGTGCGCGCGCCACTGACCGCGCTACACGTCAGGACTCGTTCTGGCGTATCAACCGGTGCGAGGACATCGGTTGTCCGGCATCCTCAAACGTCGCGAACCCGCGACCACCGGCTACGGATTCAACGGTATGGTGAGTTGCGCGAGTCGGACTATCAACTCCTCCTCAGACGGTACCTCAACCGGCACCTGCTTCGGTCGACGCCCTATGCAGCGGACACACAGGGTGTACGCGCCTGCTGCGACGGAAAAGGAAAACCGTCCATCATGTCCGGACCTCGCGGTTGTGACGGTGTCTCGTTGGGCATCGAGCAATACGACTTCGATCCCGGCCAAGGGTTGGCTCTCCACAC
Source organism: Gemmatimonadota bacterium (assembly GCA_039588935.1). GTDB lineage: Bacteria > Gemmatimonadota > Gemmatimonadetes > Gemmatimonadales > GWC2-71-9 > JBDGYW01. Next base: position 1,882 of record JBDGYW010000198.1, read on the forward strand.
TGTCAACTACCTGGCCGTTCAGTGTCTGTGATTGAACTGGGATTGCTGTGACGGTGAGAAGCGCAACAGCTGCAAGCAGATTGTGCAAAGGGCTTGCGTGTAAGAATCGGTGCGACACGACGGCGCGCATGAGTACCTCCAGTAGTTGGCGTGCGCTCTACCGTCGGTGGTCTCGAGGTCTCGTCGTCGGACGGGCGTCAAGCTGCGGCGTCAGGGCGGCGGCGCGGCTGGTAAGGCCACCGGCGCGAAAAAATTTTGGTGCGGATCTTGGTGACAATACAAAGCTGCCCTTGGCACAGGTGGTTGGCAAGTGCATTGGGAACATCGAAAATCCACCTTCCAAGGTTCAACCTTAAACGATGATCTATCAGTCGGATGTGGGCGTTCGATGTTTCATGTATGACGTTCAGTATCAGGTACGCGGTCACGAGAGTCTTCCCCACTAGCGCCACCAGTGCCCACCCCCCATCTTGACCCCCAACCCATGACTGAAGACGATCTGCCATGCACTTGAAAGCTCGAATTTCGCTCCTGTTCACCGCCGGTCTTGCTGCTGTCTGTGCGAACGGCACCGCACAGAGCGCTCGTATCTCCGAAACGACGCGCGTCTTGACTACCTACCCGTTCTCCGAGCCCAATCCGATCCCTATCCTGACACGCGACCTCCGGCTGTATCCATATCACACGTTCGAGGGATACACGAAGGACGCGGAGCAGCGCGAATGGAAAGTGGTGCACCTCGAGAACGATCTCATAGAAGTGTTCGTATTGCCCGAAGTGGGTGGCAAGGTGTGGGGAGCCATCGTGAAGGAGACCGGTCACGAGTTCATCTATCGGAACGAAGTGATGAAGTTCAGGAACATTGCGCTACGTGGCCCATGGACTTCGGGCGGGATTGAATTCAACTTCGGGGTGATCGGTCATACGCCGGCGACCGCAACGCCAGTCGACTACACTCTGCGTGAAAACCCCGACGGTAGTGTGAGTTGTTTCGTTGGGACGATGGATCTGCCGTCACGAACGCAATGGCGGGTCGAGATCCGCCTGCCCGCGGACCGAGCATACTTCGAGACCAATGTGCTTTGGCATAACCCGACCCCCCTCGAACAACCTTACTACAACTGGATGACAGCGGCGGCATTTGCCCAGTACGATCTCGAGATGGCGATGCCTGGGAACGCTTATCTGACGCATCCTGGCGATGCGCGGGAGTGGCCCATCGATCCTGCGGGTCGCTACCTGCCACAATACGCCAACAACACGTTCGAGGGCCACAAGTCATATCACGTTGTCGGCGAGCTGAACGACTTCTTCGGCGGCTACTATCATGATGACGACTATGGCTTCGGCCATTGGTCGCGTTATGAGGAGATGCCGGGACAGAAACTCTGGCTTTGGGCTCTGTCGCGCGAGGGCGGTGTTTGGGAGGACCTTCTCACCGATACCGATGGTCAGTACGTGGAGTTCCAGGCCGGCAGGCTGTTGGTGCAGTACTCACCTGGGAGTGATGTCAATCCGATTACGCAGGCAGCCTTCGACCCGGGCGCTGTGGACCGCTGGTCGGAGACCTGGTTCCCGCTGGAAGGTTTAGGCGGGCTGACGGATGCGTCGCGGGATGGGGCTATGTTTGTGACGCGGGAAGCGGGTACGGTATCGGCAAGCATAAGTGCATTCGGCGACATGGCAGACACGTTGCGCGTATGGTCAGACGATCGGCTGGTGGCTTCCATACCGACAGAGTTCGTGGCGTTGGAGGCGAGCGAATACACATTCGATATTCCCGACGGCTCTTCATACCGCGTCGAACTGCCGGCCCTTGGTCTGGATTACTCCTCTGATCCAAGCACACGAGAGCTGGCTCGGCCGTTTGTTACGGATCCGAATGCACGGCCGCAGATACCGGCTGCCGATGTGCACGTCTTCGAGGCACGTGAATTGGCCAAGGGCCGTCGCTACAAGGCCGCGCGTGAGTTGTTCGAGGCCGCGCTGACTGAGGAACCGTGGCACAGAGAGGCAATGCTCGGGCTTGCGGACCTGGAGTACAGGCGCGGCCTATACGAATCGGGTCTCACATTCGTGAACCGCGTGCTTCAACTCAACGCCTACGACGCGTCTGCGAACCTGGTGGCCGGAAATCTGTATCGGGCGCTGGGCAGCGGCACGGATGCAAGGGAGGCCTTTGGATGGGCGGCGCGGTCGATGGCGTACCGATCCGTTGCGTACCTGCAACTCGCCGAACTCTCGCTTGCGGCTGGCGATATTTCTGAGGCGGAAAGGTATGTTCGCTTCGCGTTGGAGTACGACCATAACAATATCTCGGCATTGCAGGTGCTAGCGATGGTCGCTCGCAAAACTGAGGACTCGACGCTTGCGTCCTCGGTGCATGACTGGATTCTCGGAATCGACCCACTCAACCACTTCGTAGAGGCAGAGGCAGTTCTGTTGGGGCCCGGCTCGTCCGCCGCCAACCTTCTGGAGGTGTTGCGGAGTGAGTATCCGGAGCAGACTCTCCTGGAGCTTTCGATTGACTACTATCGCCGTGGGGCACCTGATGACGCGGCCAGAGTGCTCGACATCGGCAACCGGGTATTTGGGAACCCCCTGCTGCGTGTCTGGCAGGCGTGGCTCGAGGATGATCCATCTATGCTGGCCGCGGTTGCGGATCCCACTTTCGTGTTTCCGTTTCGCCGAGAGACTCTCCCGGTCCTCGAATGGGCCGCGGAGCAGAACGACCAGTGGCTGTGGTCGTACCTTCTTGCTCTCAATCTTTGGGCGCTGGATCGCGAGGACGAAGCTGCTGCCCGCCTGGAGGCGTTGGAGAGTGTGCCCGACTTCGCTCCCATGTATGTGGCTCGAGCGGTCCTGCTCGAGCAGTTGTACGGGAGAGATCAGGTAGCCGATCTGAGACGAGCCGTCGAGCTTGACGGCAGCGACCGTACGATCCGCATACACCTGATTCGAAACCTCCAGAGTATGGATCGATGGGAAGATGCTCTGACCGAGTCTGCAACGGGTCGCGCTCTGTTCCACGACGACTTCAACATCGATTTGCTACACGTTCGTTCGCTCAACCAACTGGGACGTCCACTGGAAGCGACCGAGATTCTCGCCAACACACATGTGCTCCCCTCGGAGAATGCTCGCGAAAGCCATAGGCTCTACGAGCAGGCTCACACCATGGCCGCACTCGACGCGATGGACAGCGGCGACCACGAGGATGCGCACCGCTTCCTTCAGGCGGCTTTGGAGTGGCCTGAGCGTCTAGGTCAGGGTCGTCCGTACGAACCGGAAGAGCGGATCGTGCTGTACCTCCTGGGTCAGGTGGAATCGACGCTCGGCAATCGCGACCGGGCGCGTGCGGCGTTCGAGTCAGTCGTGGCCGCGACCGATCGACGTGATCTGAAGTCCGAAAGGCTGGATCTGCTTTCGATACCGGCGCTGGTTGGGCTGGGTAGCACGGATGCACTCACAAGGGTCGCCTTTGACCAAAGTATGGAGGTCGGGCTGTTTGCGAGGGGTCTGATCGGCACCATCGAGAGAGGTGACGATGTGGACGCAGTAGTAACGCGACTGGCCGTCGAACATGCGGCGCTGTTCGAAGACCTCGTGGGAAGCATACTACTCAGAGCTTTGACGGCCGCTGATTATCGTGGAGGTGGCCGATGAACCGCGGATGCTTGTTGGTAACGACGACGCTGTTGCTGGTTTCATGCACCAACCGTGCTACCACAGACGGACTGTACGATGCACCCGAGATTCCAAACGTAATCGACGGCGTGGTCTTCGAGGCGGGAAACTGGGAGCCACATCTTGCAGCTGGTGCCGAGGGTAGTTCGTGGGGAAACCATCGAGCGGTTGTTGTGGCCGACACCGCAGGTGGTGACGCGGTCCTTGTCACTATTCCCTGGCGGCGACGTGATTTGGAACCTGCCTCGAAGTCCGTCGTGGTTGTTGATGCGACGTCCCACGAGCGGGTACCCAACGCGGTTGCCTTGCGGGTTGAGAACGTTTCGGGTGATGTGGCTTTTCAGCCCAACGCGGGCTCATCGATCTACCACATCTATTACATGCCTTGGGAATCCACCGGTGGGTACTACCCGCGAATCACCTACCCGGAACTCAAATCGACTGCCGATGCGAGCTGGGAGGCGCGTGTTCGTGCTGAGTATCCCGAGAGTTTGCCTCGAGCACGTACCACCCACATCCAGTCCGTCAATGATTTCCATAGCTTTTTTCCGATGGAAGTGATCGCGAGTGAAGCGGAGACCGAGTCATTCATGGCGGCGGCGATCGACGGTTGGTCAGTGGTGCCCGAGCACCGGGACTATCCCGTTCGCATGCGCCATTTCATCCCGTTTCACTGGGCGGAGCGTGGCCAGGCTAGCGAGTTTCACAGCCAGGCGTTGAGGGGTGAGTACCTCACGTTTCAACTCGCGGTGGTAGCGGGGGCCGAGGCCGTTGAAGATGTGCGCATTGGGTTCGAAGGCTATCCCGAAGAGTTGAATGGTAGAATCACGTGCTTCACCTGTGGTGGGACCAATGAGAAAGGCGAGTCTTTCGAGAAAGATCTGGCTGTCCAGGCAGGCTTCGTGCAACCGTTGTGGATCGGCGTTGATGTTCCGGAAGACATGGGCCCCGGTGAGTTCTCCGGCAATGTTGTGGTGTCGTCATCCAACAGGAGCAGTAAGGCTGTCGCCGTATCCATTGAAGTGCTCCGCGCGCGCGCAATCAACCATGGTTTCAATTCTCCGGAGAAGCAGACTCGACTGGCATGGCTGAATTCGACTGTGGGTACCGATCCAGATTTCATCATCGAGCCCTTTGTGCCGGTGACTGTCGATGGTAAGTCCCTCTCAATCCTCGGAAGGACAATCGAACTCGGCACAAACGGGCTTCCGCAGCAGATATTGAGCTTCTTCAGTCCCGAGTTGACTTTCTTCCTCGAGACACCTGAATCTGTGCTCTCCAGTCCCGTCGAACTCGGCATCACTGTCGGCGGCAGGCCTGAAAATCTCCAATCCTCGGAATACGAGGTGAACCAACAAGCCCGTGGACGTGCAGAATGGTCGGTCGAGAGTTCGTCAGACAACTTTGCCGTGAGAGTGGACGGGGCGTTCGAGTACGACGGGATGCTCGATTATCGGATCACCGTCAGCGCGTTGAGTGACGTTCGCGTGGACGATATCGCGTTGCCGATCGCGCTGTTGCCCGATGCCGCCGAGTTTTTGCTTGGGTTGGGCTTCCGTGGTGGCAAACGGCCCCAGAGCGTCGATTGGAAGTGGAAGATTGAGAACCACCACGAGGGTGTCTGGCTCGGAGGCGTGAACAAGGGCCTGCAGTACGTCTTGCGCGACGAACACTACGTCCGTCCCTTGAACACGAACTTCTATCAGAACCAGCCGCTTGTTATGCCGGAATCGTGGTTCAACGGTGGAAGAGGTGGGATTCGAATCGAAACCGGAGCCGACAACGTAACCGCCCGGAACTACTCTGGGCGACGAAGTATGTCGGCGGGCGAGACCTTTCAGTTCAACATCCGGTTCTTGTTGACCCCGTTCAAACCGATTGACACCGGAGTGCATTTCCGTACCAGATTTGTGCACAAATACGTGCCCGTCGATTCCGTGCGTGCCTGGGGTGGCACGGTGGTGAATATCCATCATGCGAACGAGATCAACCCCTACATCAATTACCCGTTCTTCAACCTGGATATGCAGACCGCCTACATCCAGGAAGCGCATGAGAAAGGCGTCAAGTTCAAACTCTACAACACAATCAGGGAGCTGACCTACCGCGCGCACGAGTTGTTCGCTCTACGCAGCCTCGGCGACGAGATCTTAAACGACGGCGAGGGAGGCGGGCACTCTTGGCTGCAAGAGCATCTCGAAAGTGACTATCACTCGGCGTGGCACGCCTGGCGGGTGGATGATGCTGCGATGCTCAACAAAGGCACTTCCCGTTGGACCAACTACTACGTCGAGGGGCTCAATTGGCTGGCCGAATATCAGCACATCGACGGGCTGTACCTGGACGATATAGCATTCAGCCGAGAAACGGTGAAGCGCATGATCTCAGTGCTTCATCAACACCGCGACGAAGTCGTCATCGATCTTCATTCGGCGAACCAGTTCAATTCCCGGGATGGGTTCCTCAATAGCGCGATGCTATACATGGAGCATTTCCCGTTCATCTCGCGCTTGTGGTTCGGAGAGTACTTCGAATACGATCGTGATGAGGACTATTGGCTAACCGAGGTGTCCGGATTGCCGTTCGGTTTGATGGGGGAGATGCTCCAGGACGGTGGCCACCCGTATCGTGGATTGCTTTTCGGCATGACCGCTCGTATGTACGGCAATGTCGATCCTCGTCCGGTCTGGCAAATGATGAACGAGTTCGGGATCGAAGACAGTCGCATGCTCGGCTATTGGTTGGAGAATGCGCCGGTGACCACGAACCACCCCCGTGTGCTTGCCACGACCTACGTACGGCCTGACGGCCTGCTCATTGCTTTGGCTTCATGGTCGGAGCAAGACGAAACAGTGAGCCTGACAGTCGACGCGACTGCCTCGAGCGGGCGCAACACAGCGGGTGCGTCTGCGCCTGCAGTAGAGGGATTACAGGCAGGCGGCGAGGTGGATCTGTCGAGCTTGCTTGTACCGGCGAATCAGGGACTGTTCGTACTAATCCGGTAGTGCAGGATCACTGTTTCGTCTTGCTCGACGCGGACTGAGCCCGCCTCACTCCGTTCCGGGCTGCGTCCGCCGCCGAGCCGGATCGATTCTCTCCCACCAATACTCCCAGCCGTCACTGCGGACCGTATAGAAATCGTACTGTCCGTCGTATCTATCTCCCATCGCATCCAACTCAATCCAGCCTGACACACCTTCGTACTCCGAAATCACAGACTCGAGTGTTGCTTCCAGCTCGCGGTAGCCAGCACTGTGGCCGATATGAGCAAGAGTCCGAGCGGCGACTCGAACTGCGTCGTAGCTCAAGAGGGAATACGATCCGGGGGCAACTCCCGTCCTGCTCTCTATTCGGTCAATCACATGCCAGAACCTGTCTGGGACAACGACGCGATATGTAGGCGCGGTATAGTCCACCTCTCTGGCGAACTCGGCCAGATTGGGATCTTCTAAGATGCTCCAGTTGCCAACGAAGCCATCGCTACCGAACCAGCTCACATCTCTAAGATCCGGCACACTGTCGTTCGCTACACCGAAGAAACTCGCGCCCTCGCCCATGCTTGTGAGCTGAATTGCTATGTCAGAGGAAGGCCCACCTCCAACGGCCAGCGTGATGTTTTCCTGCACCTGCTCGAGGAGTGCGGTTATGTCGCCAATGTCGCGCGAGTCGTATGCGTGCGCGGAGATGACGGTGC
>JBDGYW010000199.1:0-9259 GCA_039588935.1 Gemmatimonadota bacterium
TGTGGACGCTCTATCAAACCAGGCCGATTGGTAGAGCTTGAGCGGAGTCCACGATTCGAGGTCTTCTTCAGAGTGCAGTTCAGGGAAACGCGTAGAGTCACCGGCCGCGTCGAACGCCGCGCGGGCTACCATGCCCGCTGCCTGATGCTGCCCGTGACCATCTCTGGGGGTGCCGGTGAAGACGGACAAAACCACATGAGGTTTGAACTTCCTGATCACACGTACGACGTCTTTCAGTATTGAATCCGGATGCCAGAACTGGGAGGTCTCATCGAGAGACTTCGAAAAGCCGAAATCGTACGCGCGAGTGAAGAACTGCAAAGCGCCATCCAAAGAACGAGCGGAGGCTAGTTCTCCAGTCCGCAACATCCCGAGGCCAACTCCCAGTTCGTCACCAACGAGGTTTTGCCCGCCTTCACCCCGGCAGAGCGATAAGTACGCAGCTTCTGCACCGTAACCGCGAGCGGCCAATGTCAGGAAAGCAGTGTCTTCATCGTCCGGGTGTGCTCCGATCACCAGCACGCGGCGGTTTTCGGCGAGACGCTGGAGTAAGAAATCTAGAGCGACAACACCGCCCGTTGAAGGTGGTGCGAGCTGAGCGGCCAGCGGCACCGAACCGGCACCGACCAGCGCAAGGAGAGCCGCGAGACTAAGCGGCCTGGCGAGCAACGACGATACTGCGCAGACGCTCTGCGCTCGGGTCCTGGGGATCACCGAACGGCATGGGATGACCGCTCGGATCCAATACGACGGTGGGGCAGACAAACTCGTAGCGCCAAGCGCGCATTAGATCCTGAACGCTCTGAGTACCTACAGGCGCGCCGATGAAAATCCTCGCGGGCATCATCGGTTGGATGGCCTGAGCGGCCGCCAGGGCCTTCCACGGCGATGTTGCATGTCCTTCGACGATGACCACGTTGGCGCTCTCGAGTTGCCTGAGGGGCCGCTGTCCCCGAAACAGGAGACGCTCAGTCTTGATTGCGCGACGAGTCCGGTCCATCGCTTCGTTCAACGCCTCGATCATGCCAAACCGAGGCTGGAAATCTTTGTCGAGCACTGCGTCCGCGTCTTCCGCGATCGCGCCGATGATGCCCAATCCCTCGAGCCGCACGTGGGCGGCCACGATCACGTCGAACTCGCAACCCATGACTTTGGCGGCGTTCGCGGCCACTTCCACCCCGGTGGGGGTGATCCCCACAATCACCGTCGGCGGCGTTGTGCGCCTGGTTAACTGGTTGCCAAGATGAGCCCCCGCACCAGAGCGGCTCGGGTACAGGGCTGCGTTGGGAGAAACCGTCACCATGATACAGCGAATATATGTCAACTGCTCCCTATGGCAAACGCGGCGAGCCTGAGTAGCGCCGCATGCCGCCCATGGCCATATTTCGCGCACTCCGTGCTCCCCAGCCGTTTGCACGGTCCAAACTCGTAGAAAACAGCGCCACGACGGCGTTTTGAGAAAGACAGAATCATGAGTGCGACCGAAAACGAACAGGCAGTCGACGGGTCAATTGGGAGAGAACAGGTCAGCGCAGAGGAGACGCGGGCCACCATCGAAGATGCAAGGGAAACGGAGTGGAGAGCACCAAGTTTCGTCAAAGAGCTGTTTGCCGGGAAGTTGTTGCTCAACTTGGTTCACCCGTGGCCTGAGGTAGACCCGGAAGAACTCGAGCGTGCGAAGCCGTGGTTGGAGAAGGTCGAGAGCTTCCTCCGAGACAACGTCGATGGCGATACGATCGACCGTGAGTCCAAAGTACCGCAGCACGTCATCGATGGGCTCCGGGAACTCGGCTGTTTTGGCATCAAGATCCCGAAGGAATACGGCGGCCTGGGGTATTCGCAGGCAATCTACAATCGGGTGCTCTCGATGACAGCGAGTGTGGACGCGGGAGTGACGACCATCCTCTCCGCACATCAGTCGATCGGCACTCCTGGGCCCCTCAAGCTGTTCGGCACACCCGAGCAGAAGGAGAAGTACTTACCCAAGTTCGCAGCCGGCACGATCAGCGCGTTCGCCCTCACCGAGGAGGGTGTCGGCAGCGACCCGGCCCGGATGGCCACCACGGCCGAGCTGACGGAAGACGGCGAGGCATACATCCTGAACGGCGAGAAGCTGTGGTGTACAAACGGGACTGTGGCCGAGATAATTTCGGTGATTGCAAAAACCGGCGAGCGCAAAATCACGGCGTTCATCGTCCACACTGATTGGCCAGGCGTCGAGGTGACTCACCGCTGTCACTTCATGGGAATGAAGGGCATCGAGAACGGCATCATCAAATTCACGAATGTGCGCGTGCCCAAGGAGAATCGCCTGTGGGGCGAGGGCCAGGGACTCAAGTTGGCGTTGATCACTCTGAACACAGGTCGGCTTGCGGTTCCTGCCACCTGCTCGGCTGCGGTCAAGCGGTGTTTGGAAGCGTCGCGGGAATTCAGCAAGAACCGCATCCAGTGGGGTAAGCCCGTAGGGAAGCACGACGCGGTTGCCCAGATGTTGGGGTTTGTGGCGGCCAACACCTTTGCTATTGACGCGCTGCAAGAGATTGCAGCCCTGATGTCCGACAGAGGTGGGGCGGACATACGCCTCGAGGCGGCAATCGCAAAGATGTGGACAAGCGAACGCGGCTGGGAGGTCATTGACGCCGCTCACCAGATATGTGGCGGCCGTGCCTACGAGACTGCGGACAGTCTTAAGGCCAGAGGCGTAGACCCGCTTCCAATCGAGCGTACCATGCGTGACTTCCGAGTCAATCGCATTTTCGAGGGGTCGACCGAAGTCATGAGACTCTTCATGGCCCGTGAGGCCTTAGATACACACCTCAAGGTAGCAGGTGCGTTGGCCGACGCGAAGGCATCTATGGGCCAGAAACTCCCTGCGCTCATCAAGACCACGCTGTACTACTCCATCTGGTACCCTGCTCGTTGGCTAGGTTGGGGATGGTGGCCACGTTACGCACAGTTTGGAAAGCTCGCAGGCCACATGCGGTGGGTGAACCGCCGCAGCCGCAAACTCGCCCGCATGTTGTTTTACGCGTTCTTGCGCTACCAAGCGGGGCTCGAGCAGCGCCAGGCCGTTGTGTCCAGGCTGGTGGATATCGGGGCCGAACTATTCACGATGGTCGCCGCGTGCGCAAAGGCCCAAAGCCTTCGCACCAGCACGGATCCCGAGGAACGAGGTCAGGCCGCTTCAGCGATGCACATGGCGGAAGGGTTCTGCCGTATGTCACGCAGGCGAATTGACGCTGACTTCCGCGGCGTTTTCCACAACGACGACTTGCCCATCTACGAGCTAGCGCAGCGCGTGATGGGTGACGAGGTGAGGTGGATGGAAGGGCGGGACGTGGTAAGGGGGCGGTAGCACAGGAGTTGAACGGCCAACGTCCACCACCCAAAATTGGATGTTGGGCGTTCCTTGTTGGATGTTCAGTTGCACCAGTGCACCGCTGCCATCCATGGCACCGCTCCAGCCACTCTCACGTCTCCGACCCTGCCGCCACTCTGTCTTGTTACATTCAGTAGTGGGAATCCAAGCTGAACCACATCACTCGGACCGGATCCACCAAATGCAGAATCTGTTTCGCCGTATTAGCCCGCTCGCGTTTCTAACGATCGCCACTTCCATACTGGCCATCAGCTGTCTGAACGACCTGTCGGGGCCCGCTTATAGACCTGGTTTTCTCGCGTTGGCTCCGTCATTCGAGAGCAGCGCTTCAGGAATAGTGGATGTCGATAGCGTTCACGTGATTCTCATTCGAGATGAGGATGAGACAGTCACACTCGACACGGTGGTCGCACTCACGATCGATTCTGACTCAGTCGATCTTAGTTTCACCATCCCTGTTTCATCGTCGAGTGAGACATTCACGTTGACGCTCGAGTGCATCTCGCCGACTGGAGAAGTTGTGTTCAGCGCGGGACCATTGACAGTGACCGCCACGACCTCCGGCGACGACAATGTGGTTGCAGAGGACGTGCCGATCACATACGTGGGGGTCGGCTCGGATGCAGTGGATATTGATGTACCCGGTGATGACATCTTCTACATCAACATGAGTGACACTTTGACATTGGAGGCGCAGGCACTGGACGATGCGGGCGTCATCATTGCCGGCACTCCCGTGAAGTGGACGTCTGGCGATACAACCATTGTGAGGTTCCCCGACCCTGCAGTCGGGCTCATGGAAGCTGGCCAGATACGCGGCTGGGTCGATGTGACTGCGGAGTTGCTCACCGGGCCGTCCGACATTGTCGAGGTGTACGTGGAGCCGGTGCCGAGTCAGATCACGGTCTTTTCGGGCAACGATCAGACCGGCCTCGTTGGAACGGAGCTGCCTTTAGTGCTCGAAGTGCAGGTGAACGCGCCAGACGGACCGGTCGAGGCAGCGATGGTCGACTTCACAACCGGTGACGGCGGCTCATTTACTCAGGCGTCGACGGCCACGGACGCGGAAGGGTATGCGTGGACGACTTGGACGCTCGGGCAAAGCCCGGGTTTGCAGACGGCAACGGCGACCGTACGCGACTGGCCTGCTCTTCAGGCGACGTTCACAGCAAACGCTGACGACCAAGCTGGCGGCATCAACTGGACAGGGACCGGAGGCGATGCCCTATGGAGCAACCCCGACAATTGGGACCTGGGCCGCATTCCGAATTCGCTGGATGCGGTGTACATCACCCAGGATGTCGGCACGACTGTCGAGCTGCGGGCTAATGCGACAGTCGCCTACCTGTACGTCGGAGACGCAGCCAACGTCGAGACTCAGCGCATCGATATGTACAGCTCGTACACGTTGCAGGTCGACAGTGCCGCCGTGATCGCGGAGAGTGGCTACCTGCAGCTAGACGGTTGCTTTCTCGCCGGTGCAGGCGCCGTCACCGTGCGGGGAGAGCTTTATTGTCTGGCCTGCGCGATGATTGGCCCGGGCAGCACCAACATCGAAGCCGGAGCCACTCTAGTGTTCGATACAGGGGAGTTCACCGCCACACTAATGGACAACCGGCTGATATCGAACGACGGCACCATACAGTGGGCCGGAAGCGAGATCGTGATGGAAAATGGGGCGCAGGTCGTGAACAACTCAACCATGCAGATACGCGCCGAAAACACTATGACGTTGGGTGTAACCGGCCTCACGTCCGAAATAATCAACAACGGCACCTTGATGCGTTCGTCTACGGAAACTGTTACCACAATAGGCGTTCCGGTTACTTCCAATGCCAACAGTAGCCTTCAGATCACCTCGGGCATACTGCTGTTCGCCGGCAACACCAACTTCGTGGATGCGGCGATCGAAGTGGGTGACGGTGGGACGTCCGCGGTGTTGACCTTCGCCAGTGGAACCCACACGATCGATGCTCAATCCATGGTGACGATGGGTCCGGACGGCACCTTCCAGGTCATGGGTGGCTCGTTGACCATGGCCGGGTCCTACGATTATACCGGCGCCGCAACCAGTCTCACGCAGGTCGCGGGCGGCACCGTGACATTCAACAACAGCAGTACCGCGGTTGTACCAAACCTCGTATTGAGCGGTGGAACGTTGGAGGGTACGGGAACGATCCTGGTTGCCGATGTTTTGAGCTGGACGGGTGGAATTCTCCAGGGAACCGGAGTGCTCCGGATCAATACTCAGGCTTCGGCGTCCATCGGCGGCACCGGCCTCGAGTTGAACCAGCGAGTGTTTGACAACCAGGGGACGATATTGGTCACCGGTGAGGGTCCGACCTTCTCGAATGGAGCCGTGCTCAACAACCTCGCGACCGGGACAATCGACATCAACGGTGATTTCTCGATGCTCGGAACAGGCACGATCAACAACGCTGGGGAGATCTCGAAGTCGTACACAACCGGTTCATCCACACGGTTTTCACCCGCAGTCAACAACAATGGCACCATTGAGGTTCAGGGTGGCACGATGGCGTTTGAGGGAACGTTCTCTCACGCGGATGGTGCGGTGGTTCAGGGCAACGGGACCATCGACCTCCCCATTGTCGATGACGTTCTGGCGTTTGACGGGGATGTGAACCCTGGGACCTCTCCAGGTATCCTGAACTTCATCGGCGATGCAATGCCGAGCGCTCAATCCAGCGCAAACATCGAGATTGGTGGACTGGATCCTGGCACGCAATACGATCGGGTAACTGTAGATGGAGACTTCGCCGCGGACGGAACTGTCAACATCAGCATCATCAATGGCTTCCCAGCTGCAGACGGGAACGTGTTCACCGTGCTGACGTTCACGGGAACACAGACCGGTGATTTTGCAGATTACAACGTGACCGGTCTTGACGCCGGCCTGGAGCTGGTGCCGCAGTGGAACTCAGCGTCCCTGGACCTGGTGGTAACACCGGCGCCACCCGGCCCAGGCGAGCAGATCCTGTTCTTCAGTGAAATGGATGACGACATCGGGGTGTTTGCGGCCACCTCTGATGGGACGACAGTAACCCGTGTTGCGACGACCGGCTATTCGGCAAACCTCGTGGTGGCCCCTCGATGGTCTCAGGAGGAGCAGTTGGTGGCGTATACGCACGACAACGGCGCCAGCACTGGACCAAACAGCCTGTACCTGATCGACCTGGCGTCGGGTGATTCCGCTGAGGTCGTAACCGACCGCAACACGGGCTATCCGCAATGGAGCCACAACGGATCACATCTGGGTTTCATATGCACATCCGCTGTGGCGGGTATAGACGATGTCTGTGTCATCCCCGATCTGACTACGCCTATAACAGCTTTGACACCAAACAGTTACACGGTGGCAACGACCACCGAGCTTCGCTCGGATTTCGGAGCCGGTCCCGCTGCCGCAGCGTGGGACCCCGACCCCGTGAACCGAGACCGGTTCATCGTGGCCCGTGACACGGCTGGCGGCTCGTGGAGCAAATTCTTCTCCGCACGCTATGACGGCACCAATGTTGAGGAGATCACCGATGCGATGCCCGGTGGTGGCCTCGATTACCTTCAAGTAGAAGCGATGGATGTGTGGTCAAACGGCATTACGACTACGATCGTATTCAGCGGGTACGACTCCTATATGAACACCAACAAGCTTTACGTGGTCAACACGGACGGGACCGGGTTCAGACAACTCACCTTTCTGCCGGGGGCACTCGATAAAAACCCACTGTTCTCACCGGACGGGTCTGAGGTGATGTTCAGCCGTGAGGACGATAATTGCACCCTCGATTACTGGATCGTGGACATCAACAGCTCGCCTGACTTCGTTCAGGAGGAACAGATAACCACTCAGGAGTTCTCTTGCGAATTCGGACCCGGCCTGCCGGAGGAAACCAGCTACGATTGGTCGCCCGACGGTAACCAGATCGCATTCATCGGATCGGATGGGGTTCGTTCGAGGGTTTATGTGGTCCCGAGATTGAACCTGACCGATCGTGTGCTTGTGGGACGCGATCGCGACAACTTTGCATCGTGGCTTCGAGAGTACCAGCCGCGCTGGAGGCCGTAGAAAGGCTGGAGGGCGGAAAGGCGGTAGGGTTGTGCGGTTCGGCTACAGCCCGACCGCCCTTCCCTACCCCACCCCCAGCGCCCGCTCCAGATCCAGAATCAGATCCTCATGGTGTTCCACACCGACTGATATCCTCACCAACCCAGACGTGATGCCCATGCGAAGTTGATCGTCTGGGGCAATGTCCGAGTGGGTCATGGATCCGGGATGCTCAACCAATGTCTCGGTGCCACCTAGGCTCACAGCGAGCTTCGCGATCTGAAGCGAGTTCAAGAACCGGAACGCCCCCTTTTCGCCCCCGTCGACTTCAAACGCGATTAGAGAACCCGGAGCTGCGCATTGACGTCGGTAAACGTCATACATGGGATCGTCCTCACGCATCAGTCCCATGTAGTGGACCTTCTTGACCTTGGGATGCTGCGCCAGGAAATCCGCCACGCGCTGCGCGTTCTTCATCTGCTTCGTCATCCGCAAATTGAGCGTCTCGAGACTGCGCATGAGAAGCCACCCCGTCCACGGATCCGCCATGGTCCCCATGAAAGTCCGCAGCGCCTTCACCTGGGCCATGAGGTCCTCACTACCGAGCGCGGCACCGGCAATTAGGTCGCTGTGACCGCCTATGAACTTGGTGGCGGAATACAAGACTATGTCCGCACCGTGCTTCAGGGGATGCTGGAAGACCGGACCAAGGAAGGTGTTGTCCACTATCAAGACTGGTTTGTGATCGTCGGTCCCAAAGGAATGCACGATGCTTGAGAGTGCGGAGATGTCCACAAGCGCGTTGGTCGGATTCGACGGCGTTTCGATTATCGCGGCACTCACTCGTTTGTCGCCGACCTGATCACGAATCGACTGCTCGACCTCGGACATCGGGAGGCCCGCAACGAACCCCACAGGCGTGACACCGAACTCTGGTAAAACGTTCTTGATCAGGTAATCGCTCCCACCATAGAGTGGTTCGCTCAAAATCAGCGCATCACCGGGCCTGACAAATGAAAGCAGAGTCGTCGCTATCGCCGCCATGCCGCTCTGGAACGCCGCTGCAGCCTCTGCGTCATCCCACAAGGTGAGGCGATCCTCCAGAACCTCTAGATCAGGATTGTTCAGACGACTGTATATGAGGCCGTAAGCCTCGGATGGCCCCTGCTCCCGTAGGCCGTAAGCAATCTCAAAAAACGCCTTTCCCTCTTCCGCGGTCTCGAATGCAAACGTCGAGGTTTGGAAGATGGGCACCTTCACCGCGCCCTCCGACAGCTTCGGGTCGTACCCGTAGCTCATCATCAGAGTCTCGGGCTTCAGCTTTCGTCCGTCTATGTCGCGTTTCTTGTAGTCTTTCACGGTGGTTTTCCTCAGTTGGCTACCCAGGTATCCCGTTCGCGATCACATCCTCCATGGCCTCGGCGAACCGATCCACCTCATCCAGCGTCGTGTAAACATTCGGCGTCACTCGGATGCCCGTACAGTCGGGATGCCCTATCCCCACGACGAATATCCGGTGCTTGTCCCACATATGGCTCACAATCTTGCCGGGTTCGATCCCTTCGATGCCCACGTTCGCCAAACCACCCGCCATTGAGGGATCGAAGCTCGTGTGCAGTACCACGCCCGGCTGCCCCTCGAGTCTCCGCATCCAGCGATCTCTCAGAAACCGGAGTCGCGCGGCTTTGCGTTCGATCCCGATGCCCTGGTGGAAGGTGATGGCGTCCGAGATCGCATTATGCACTGAAGCCGGATGTGTACCTATCTCTTCGAATTTGCGGATGTTGTCGTTCTGGGCTTCCCGCGCCGCCATCAAC
>JBDGYW010000200.1:0-9249 GCA_039588935.1 Gemmatimonadota bacterium
ACGCGGACCTCTATCCCGCGGGCGACTGCTCGGCCCAATGCATACGTGAAGCTTCGGCCTACGCTGTCATTGTCAAAGATGAAAGTGCTCAGCGCTATTGAACGACTGGCCCCGTCGATCGCGCCGAGCATGTCCGGGTAGGCAGTATCCCCGTTCGACAACGGGGTCAGTTGGTTGCCCGCCACCAACGGTCGGCGGGTAACACGACCTACAACTTTCGCAAGTCCGGCCAGTTGTCCTTGCGGCGCCGGCAGAGCGTCTGTGATGACCTTCCAATCTGTCCGCGAATCGCGAAGGTGTGGCCGTAGGTCCATTCCGAGCCGACGGAGCGTCTGGCCGCGGCGGTGGATCCTGTTGACCCCGAACATCGCGTACAAGATTGATCCGAACACGGGGAGAAACCACACGACGCCGACCCATCCGGCTGCAGCGCGTGTGTCACGTTTGTTCAGCACGACGTGAGCGGATACGACAACCGCGAGAAGAGCCGAGAGAACAGCAACGATTGCCGGACGAAGATCTCGTATGAGGTCAAACATCGCTACGGAGAATCTCCGACCTTCAGCACCGGCCCTACCGGCTCCAGACATTCCGGCGTGTCGTTCCTGGCACTATTGACCAGGGTGCTCACCGGAACCACGCTCATCCTCTCGGCGGGAAACGGGGAAAGCAGCGATCGAAGCGTGTGCTGCTGTGTGCGATCATACTGAACCTCGCGAAGCCAGATGTCCCACGATTCTCGGCTGAGAATCACCGGCATCCGTTCATGTACCAACTTGGCAAGTTCGTTGGCCCGAGTTGTGATGATCGCACATGACTCGACAGTCCCCCCCCCTTCCTCCCCCCGCTCCCACCGATCCCAGATGCCTGCAAAAGCAAACAAAGCCCCGTTGTCTACCTGGAAGATGTGGGGTTGTTTCCGATCCAACAGTTTCTGCCACTCAAAGAAGCCGTCTGCGATGACGAGGCACCGTCGGGATCGAAGTGATGCACGGAACGCGGGTTTTTCCGCAACCGTTTCTCCCCGCGCATTGATCAGCAGCGGTCCCGACTTGGGCTCTTTGACCCAGTGAGGGACGAGACCCCAGCGCAACGATACAGCTTCCCGACCAGCGTCGTTTTCGGACGTGCGTACCGCCGCAACGTTCGTGGTCGGCGCTACATTGTAGCGCGGCCCATCCTCGAGTACGCGTCTTGCCTCCGCGGACGGCACATCGAAGATCCGCGCGACTTCCTCAGGTGATGCAAACAGGGTGTAACGTCCACACATCGCGAGTCCTAGATCTCTGAATCATGTTGTCTCATCGACCTTCCCCTACAATCTAGCCCCTGATTGCCCATCCGTTGGCACATGAGCTACACTCAAAAAACACACGGAAGCATTGCGGAACGTTGGCTGCGTGCACGTGTATCGCCCCGGTGAGCCGGTGCTGGGTTGGCACAACTGGCTTGACCAAGGCTCGTTAAGTGCTTTAGTTTTTGAGGTTTACGTACTACCATGATTTTGCCTTTGGCGACCGGCGAGATGTAAATCTGCGGGCCTGACGGTTCGTAGGGGGATGGTTCTGCCCCAGCACCTCGCTCCGCTAGGGATTGAAACGATATGGAAATAACGACAGTCAGCGGGACGCACGAAGTTCCCACGCCAACACTACTCGCCGACCGCGAGAGATTCCCCGATGGCACAATCGTGGACATCAGCGGAGTGCGCATCGGCGGTTCCGAAATCGTTGTCATGGCCGGACCATGCGCTGTTGAGTCCAGAGATCAGATACTGAAGACCGCCTTGGCCGTGCAGGGAGATGGCGCAAAGGTGTTACGGGGCGGCGCATTCAAGCCCCGCACCACTCCGTACAGTTTCCGTGGACTTCGGGAGGAAGGACTCGAGTTGCTTGCCTGGGTGCGGGAAGAAACAGGCATGCCGATCGTGACGGAGGTGATGGACACGCGTCAAGTTGAGCAGGTGAGTGAACACGCCGATGCTCTGCAGATCGGCTCGCGAAACATGCACAACTACGCTCTCCTTGACGAGGTTGGCCTCAGCAAGAAACCGGTGCTTCTCAAACGTGGCATGAGTGCTACTATCGAGGAGTTGATCCTCTCCTCAGAGTATATCCTCAAGCAGGGCAACGAGCAGGTGATATTCTGTGAGCGGGGTATTCGCACTTTCGAGAGCTCAACACGCAACACTCTAGACCTGTCCGCCGTGCCGATGTTGAAGAAGCTCAGTCATCTACCTGTGGTCGTTGACCCAAGCCACGCGGCAGGTCATTGGTGGATGGTGCCGTCACTCTCGAAGGCGGCTGTGGCAGTAGGTGCCGACGGGCTCCTCGTGGAGGTGCACTGTGAACCGTGCGACGCGTTGTCAGATGGACCACAGTCTCTCAAACCCGATCATTTTCACACGATGATGGCGGAGATTCGGGAGGTTGCATCGGCTGTCGGGCGTGAAATCGCGGCCGCTTGAAAGAGAGCTGAATAGATAGTCCCTGATATTTCATGTCGGGCAGGCAATGTTGCTCGATCCGTATTCACACCTTTCGACAATGACGGCAACCCCTAACGATATCAGTTTTCCGCGGAATCGGTGCCTTCACGCCAGGCGCCGTCTTCTCCTGTTCGCACTTGGGCCTGCGGCCTACCTCCTGTTCTTGATTCTCAACTGGTGGCCGTGGTTGGCGGAGTCTGTGTACAGAAACGCGGTGGCACCGATTCTAGCGATGGTGCTGTCGACGATCACTGGTATCATCCCGATTGCTCTCGGTGAGATACTGGTAATCGCGATGCTCCTGCGGTATGCAGTGGGAGGCGGGGCTGCAATCCGCGATGTGGGCCGACGCCTTCGCCAAGGCAAGAATGCGTTGGCTGCAGGCACGCTGCGTCTTGCCCAGGACAGCGGCATACTTGTCGGCCTTTTCTACGTCCTGTGGGGATTCAACTACGCCCTACCTCCGCTTCCCGAACGGCTCGGCTGGCTTTCGCTGGAAGACGTCGGCGTTGAGGAACTCACTGATATTGTCGTTGAAACGGTGGGCGCCACCAACGCCGAGTACCTCAGCCTGCACGGGACCGCTGATGCTGGATCGCCCACAGCATTGCCGGACGACCTCGACGCACTTGAGAAGGCAATCGAGGACGGATGGCGGAGTGCCAGAGAGCAACTGCAGATGCCTGCCTTTCCAAATTGGTTTGGTGGGGTGAAGACTCCGCTCCTGACCGGGTTATACGAATGGCTGGGCATCGCGGGCTATTACTTTCCATTCACGGGTGAAGGAAACGTTCGCGCTGGCATTCCTGCTATTGACTATCCGAAGATCTTAGCGCACGAAAAAACCCACCAACGGGGTGTAGCAAGGGAATCCGAAGCCAACTTCTGGGGATACCTCGCTGCGGTCCACTCGAACGACGCACTCGCCAGGTACTCCGCTTATCGGTTTGCCAACCGTCAAATGGTCTCGGAACTCGCGCGAATAGACCCCGAAAGTGCGATCCAGATGGCTCGCCGCAGGCTGCCGGGGGTCCAACGCGACATCGATCACTCCCGACAGTACTGGCAGAGTTTCCGTGGGCGCGGGACATCGATAGGTACTTCGGTCAATAACGCGTTCCTGCGGTCTAATCGCGTGGAAGGTGGCGTACGTAGCTACTCGATGAGCGCGTTCCTGTTCCTCGCGTACGCACGCACACACGACGGTAGCCTTGTCCCTAATCCCCAGGGCAACGGAATGCCGAAGCCGTGATGCCTCGGGCCCACCAGCGCGTACCACGGCTGGCGCATCGACCCGCCAGGCAATATTCTGTGAGTTCTTCATTACTCGACTGAGGAGCTGTTATGGGTCCGCCTGATATATCAGACCGTTCCCGGGGCGTTGCTCTCGCGCTTTCGAGTGTGCTGGGCGTGTTTGGGTGCCACCGATTCTACGTAGGTAAAATCGGTTCCGGACTCTGTCAGCTCTTCACATTTGGTGGTTTTGGAATCTGGTACCTCTACGACGTGATCATGGTCGCTAGCGGCGCTTTTCGAGATGCTGACGGTCGCCGACTGGTGAATTGGGGAGAATCTGACTCCACGCGATCGTCACACCAGCTTTCAGACGAGCGTATAGACATGTTGTTGGACGAGTTCGACCAGATGCGCGCAGAAATGGGTGATGTGGTCGAACGAGTGGATTTCATGGAAAGAGTGCTGGCGCGCCAACGGGATAGGGACGGGCTCCCGCGGGGAAGCTAGCTCGGCTTCCGCCGCCTATCCTTACCAGACCTGCGATCGTCGCTGGTTCTCCGCTCATCGACACGCCGGTCTCCCCCGGAACGGCGTTCCTCTGCCATGGGGATGTCTTCCATCCGTCTGTTGTCGCTGCGAACTGTTCCTGCCCGCCGGTCCGGCATCTTCCGTCGCGCCTCACGGCGGCGTTTTCGCTTGTCTGTCATTCCCAGAGACCCTTCCTCCTGCAAATCGCGCAACAGCTCGGGCTTCGGTTTGAAGTCGGTGCTTCGCGCTGCTCACCATAACTAAGACTCGGTCTGGTTACCGTCAAGAGACGGGCCGGTCTTACCTGTGCTCGTGGTAGTCGTTAGTTTCACGTTGCATTCACCCACCGAGCAGAAAACCATGACAAAACGAAACAAAGTGACTGCGTGCCGCATGCGCGCAAATACGCTCCCGCTGTTTGCGGTGCTCTTCCTAGTTGGTTCAGGCCCGATTGCCAATGCCTGGCGCAGCGACCCTCAAGCCAACACCGCAACCGTCGCCGCTTTTCCACGGTCAACGGTCAGAGCCCCAAGCGGGATGGTCGTCTCGGCAAAGGCGCTCGCCAGTGAGGCTGGAGTCGAAATCCTCAAGGCAGGCGGCAACGCGATAGACGCAGCGATCGCAACTGGCTTTGCGTTAGCCGTTACACATCCAACCGCCGGCAACATTGGCGGCGGTGGCTTCTTTGTAATCCGGTTCCCCGACGGCAACGTCACGGCTCTCGACTTTCGAGAGAAGGCCCCCCTGGCGGCCTTTCCTGAGATGTTCTTGGATGAAAACGGCGAATACTCATCACAGATTCACCACATGAGCCATCTGTCGGTGGGCGTACCCGGAACTGTCGCGGGATTTGCCATGGCTCACGGGAAATACGGACGGTTGGAGTGGAGCCGCCTGGTCGAACCCGCTGTCGCACTAGCGCGTGACGGCTTCACTCTGATGCCGGGCCTCGCACGGTCTCTCGAAGGCGCACTGCGGCGTTTCGAGCAGTACCCAGCCAGCGTCGCGGCATACTCGAAGAACGGCCAGCCCTACGAAACTGGTGAGATTCTAAGGCAACCCGATCTTGCGCGCACGCTCGAGCGAATAATGCGTGAGGGTAGAGACGGATTCTACAAGGGTGAAACAGCACGGCTACTCGTGGAAGAAATGGTAAGGGGCGGCGGGCTCATCACCGAAGAGGACCTGGCTCGGTACGAGCCAAGAGAACGTACGCCGATTCGCGGCACCTATCGTGGCTACGAGATAGTCAGCATGCCGCCACCAAGCAGCGGCGGAACGATACTGTTGGAAATGCTGAACATCTTGGAGGCATACGATCTCGCATCGATGGGCCACAATTCGGCTGCCTATATCCACCATCTCGCCGAGTCGATGCGCCGCGCTTACCGCGATAGAGCTCGGTTTCTGGCTGACCCCGACTTTGCCACCGTTCCTGTTGAGCGGCTCACGAGCAAGGAGTACGCGGCACAACTGCGTGAAACCATCGATGAGGACGCAGCCACGCCTTCAGATCCGGAAGATATCAACCTTCCCTACGAGAGCCCGGAAACCACTCACTATTCGGTGGTCGACGCAAACGGAATGGCAGTTTCGGTAACCTACACTCTGGAGTTTGGCTATGGCTCCGGGATCGTCGTCCCCGGCGCCGGGTTCCTCCTCAACAACGAGATGGGAGATTTCAATGCCGGACCCGGTCTGACGAGCGACCGCGGGTTGATTGGTACTGAGGCCAATCTGGCGCGGCCGGAACAGCGCATGCTCTCCAGCATGACTCCGTCGATCCTGACAAAGGATGGAGCGTTGGTGGCCGTAGTGGGGAGCCCCGGAGGTCGCACGATAATCAATAGCGTGCTCCAGGTTACTCTCAACATTATCGATTTCGAGATGGGGATTCGAGATGCGGTAGCATCACCACGCATACACCATCAGTGGCTACCCGATCAGATACGCATCGAAACCCGCGGCACGACCGTGGACACGGAAAGGCTGCTCGCACAAATGGGGCACAACATCCAGATGCGCGGTCGGCAGGGCGTCACCCACTGCATCATGATCGATCCGGAGACAGGAGAGCGGATCGGTGCCGCAGATCCAAGAGACGAAGATGGACGAGCGGTAGGGTACTGAAGAGTGAACGGTGAGTAGTGAGGAGTGAGTGGTTTTCCCTCGTCACTACTCACTACTCACGAATCACAACTCACATTGTTTCATACACTTCGAGCCATTGCAGATCAAACTCGTCATTCCGCGCAAGATACACCCTACCGTCACCGAATCCGACTACGGTTCGCCCCTCGGGTAAGATCATCCGCCGCACCAACGTACCAGTCTCGTCGAACACGTCGTATATCGGAGCTTCGCCGGCGGAGACGTAGCGTTCAACCCACATCTCACCGTTCTTTGCGACATACACGCCGCTCGCCTGAAACGCCGGCAGCGCGTCAGGCCACTCGAGGCCGTCAATATTGGGCTCTTCAGGATCTCCGCTCCGCATCCCTCGCCTGAACGCTGTGGTGATGTTCCCATTGACGTTCATCACTTCCATTCCAAGGGAATTCCGCTGCATCCTGTCCATGTATTCCACCTTGTCGGCGCGTCGAACGCTGGATGGGCGGACCGCGTTGGGTCGACCAGAGACCACCCGACCGTCGGGATGAAGCCATTCGACGTAGTATCCAGCAGACCTGACGACAGCCACTCGCCCGTCCGACGCTGCTGTCCAACCATCTTGTGGGCTCATCGGTACAGGACTGATCGAGACGCTCTGGTTGTTAGGGCCTCCGGAACTGGTCATCGTCCGTTCCTGTTCCTTGACCAACCCGAGCGTGTCGACCACGTCAGTCGCCCGATCCCAGCGAAGGATGTATGCCGAATCAGGCATGGGACGACCAGGCCCCATGGGCATCCTCCCCTGCAGATACACTCGACCGTCCGAGTCAACAGCGAGAGGGAGCCTCGTTGTCATCGAGCCCCCTCCCATGCCCATGCGTCCCTGCGCAATGGGCCAAGTCTCACCGAAAACGAAATCGGGGCCGATCGCGGTCAGTCGACCGTTCCCCAGATCCACGAGCAGGATCGAATCGCCCGGAAGAGCGAAGATTCCGTCAGGCTGCTGGTACTCCTCGGGTCCGGCACCTGTCCGGCCGATTGTATCAGCTGTTCCGGCCACCACATCCAACACGACCAGTGCCTGCCCGAGGCCATCAGCGACCAGCACTTGGCCATCGGGTAGTTCGAGCAACCCCGACACAGTGCTGAACGACTCAGGGAAGGCGGCGACGGGACTCGTCAATCGCTGTTCTTGCAGCTGAGCGGATAGCGAAGGAACCCAAGCGGCAATCAACGCCGCGGCTAGCGATGCACGCATCGCGCAGTGTCTTGAACTGTTCATCTGTGTCGTTTCCTTGTCTCTTGGAGAACAAGCATCTTCTTCGGATACTGATGATTATCCGGCACGGAACGTCGCAGCGACTTAATCTGTGCGGTGCCTCCAAATGTACTCCTGCCCGGAATCCCCCTTACCTCCCAAATGCTGCAAATCTCTATGCTGCAACTAGTTGAGGCACACGCGGGCCTTTCCATAATGGCCCTTGAGTCGTATAATGTGGCGCGAACAGCGAAAAATCCCAAGGTGCGCAGCGGTGGCCAACAGGTGAATGTGATGGTTGTTGCCAAGCAATTGGGTCCAGGATCACAGCCCTTTGAGGACTTTGAATGGATATTGATATTTGTCGGGATCCGGTGCATCGCCGGCTGAAAGCGTGCAAATGATTGGAGGATCACTTCGATGAGTCAAGCTATCGGCTGGGCACGGGTTGAGCCTCCCGGAGCATACAGCCTTCGTCGTGGGGCCTGGTACCCCGTATTAGATGACACTGCATCGACAGAGGTGGTGCTGGACATCACGCAGCGACAGGTGGTGATTCCGCGACACCACTTGCGCATCCGGCGTCACAGGCCGGAGTGTTTCAGTGTCGTGGTTCGCTCCGAAGAAGATCACAATCCGATGCGCGGCAAGCCCGAAGACCTTGGCCACACCTATGCGGTGTGTCCTTTGTCGAGTTCGCGCATACGTCTCAGTGGACACCCGGAACAGTTGGAATGTCCCAATTGTGGCCATCGATTCAAGGTTGCCTGGAGCGATATGTGCTGAGCTGGCGCTACGCAGTTGCGCCAGCGGCAGAGGGGCAGAGCTGTAGGTCTGGTTGGACAACCTGCACCTCTGCTTAGAGCACTCGCCCTACTATCTCAGAGCAATCCTCCGTTCGACCGTTCCCCCCTTCACACTGGCATATCTGATCGTAGCCGTTCCAGATCCACGAAGTAGGTATTCCACTGTTCGCGTGGTCCGGCCGGGGTGACCGTTGCGGATTAGGATCCTCGCCAGGTCGTTTTGGGCAATCATGTTGCTGGGCCCGGGAACAAACTTGTTGGAGACCCAGCCGGCCGAGATCACGTTGGCGCCCTCGACGGTAAGGAGGTCAGGCGGAACAACATTGTTCCTCGCGGCGCGGGCCGTGATGGTTGGCGCCACCTTGTCGTTGATGAGATCGAGGCGCACCTTGAAGACATCACCATCAACCCTCTCGACGGTAGCGTCCCCCATTCGCATCAGCGGCAACTCATCCGCCTGGTACAGGGAAAACGCCGTATTTCGATGCGCGAGTTCCTCATTCATGAACCGCGGAGGCAGTCGACCGTACGTCTTCTTCCAGCCACCCATCTCCACAGTACCGTACTGAGGATGCTGGAATTCAGCCCACTCGATGTATTCATCGCCCAGTTCCAGGTGATCGTCAAAGAAATAGCTGGCCCTGGCGTTGCTAATAGGGCTCTCGGGATCCTGCTGTTGCCGCTGCAGATCGGGACTGTTGAAGTACTGGCCTCGCGCCCACAGCTCATTCGAGAAAGAGATGATACCGAGTCCGTCATTGGTCCAATCGATGAACCCACCGTGGACAGTATAGAGACTGTCCCAAAGTACAATATACCTG
>JBDGYW010000201.1:0-9238 GCA_039588935.1 Gemmatimonadota bacterium
GTGTATCTCTCCGCCAGCAACGGGTTCGAGGGAGTCTTCCGGATGGCTGCCGAGGAGAATGAATCTCGAGGCCTCTCTTGGTGGGAGGACGTGCCCATGCACGCCGCCGCCAGAGGTGGGTCGGTGGCAATTGGGGAAGCGCTGTTGGAGAAGGGTGTGTCCGTGGAGGAAAAGAACATGTACGGTATCACACCTCTCCACATTGCGGCCGAGCACGGGCGGGCGGAGTTCATGGAGTTCCTGGTGAGAGTCGGCGCAAACATGGAGGAGCGAAGCGTCATGGGGATGACGGCGCTGCACTTCGCTCAGGAGAACGATCACCAGGACGTTGTTGCCCGCCTGCTGGAAATGGGTGCCTCGGATGAACCGGCAGTGTTCCCGGAGCTTCGGGGCCCGTGGCTAGGGCAACCTGAGCCGGGCAACACACCGGAGCGCTTCGCGTTGGGCATCGTGTCGGGGCACTGGTTCAACTCGGAGCACTCCCCGGCGGTTTTCTCCCCCGACGGAACGGAAGTGTATTGGACACGGGCCTTCCGGGGACCAATCCCGTTCTCCAAGCTGGAAGACGGCCGCTGGACTGCCCCGGAGCCTGCCCCTTTCGTCTCGGAGTACGGGGACGGGGAGCCGATCTTCTCTCCCGATGGGCAGCGCCTATACTTCCTTTCCCAGCGTCCAATAGAGCCTGGCGCCGAACCGGGCAAGGAGAACATCTGGTACGTTGAGCGAACGGGAGACGGCTGGTCAGAGCCGATGCCCGTGGGTGAGGTGGTTAACGAGTTCAGGCAACACTGGCTCTTTTCCATCTCCGACACAGGGACGCTCTACTTCTCCTCCATCAGGGAGGACGGATACGGTCGCCATGACATATTCCGATCTCCAAGGGTGAATGGAGTGCATCAAACTCCGGAGAACCTGGGCTCGATAATAAACAGTGATGAAACTGACTTCACTCCGTTCATTGCCCCGGACGAGAGCTACCTCATTTTCTCTTCAGCGGGCCACGGGCTGGAGATGGGGACGGGGTTCCATTTCCTCATTAGTTACCGTGGACCGGATGGCGAATGGTCCGCCCCTATCGCGCTGGATCACATTACCGCGCCCGTCGAGCAACCATTGTGTCCCTTCGTGACGGCCGACGGGAAGTTCTTGTTCTTCATTGGAAGCGGCGATATCTGGTGGACCAGAGCGGACTTCATTGAGGAACTGCGGGGGAGGTAAGGAATGTGCACGCACCGCCGCCCTCCGGTGCGGGCAAGCGCTATCCACCAACTCGCTAGGGAGACGGAGCCCCCCCGCGACAGGATTCCGTCAGAGGTCCTTTGGTCCTGGCGTGCGTAAGCTGGGGCGGATTGTTCTCCAGTCGCTGCTACTCAGAACCTTCGACGCCTCGTCATAATCGGCGGGGTCGACCCAGATCACGTAGCCGAACCGGCCGGTGCCGTCCACCACACCGTTGCAGGCGTAGATGTTGAGTCCGGCGTTCGCGAGCTTGAGATGGAAGTCATACAGCGCCCCGATCCGGTCTTCTCCCTGAAGCAAGAAAGCCTTCTTGGGCCCGACCAGAGAAATCTCGGCATCCTCGGCCGCCTCTTTCAGATTCTCCGGTTCGGCGGGAAAGAAATCGATCTGACTCTTGCCCTCACCCACAGGGAAGGCAGTGAGGGCGAGTAGGTTGACCATCTTCTCGCTCAGGAAATCAAGGAGTTTCCTGGCCTCGCCCGGTTTGTCGGCAACTATCGTGTAGTAGTATTCGACCTCTTTGACCGATGAGAGCATCTCAGTCTCCTTTCTTGTCCGGTATGTGAACGTTTCTTCCGGTTCTTCAAGTATGCAGCAGGAATGTGGAGTTGTCCAACCGCCGTAACTGGGTTTCCGAAGTTCCAGTCGCTTGCTCAAACGCTCTGCGCACATCAACGGATGATTGCGTGCTGGTGGTCTTCGCGAGCTTCGGCGGATCCTGGCGATTCGCTTTGGACTCGTCATCCACCCGTTCGAACAACTGATCCAGTTCGCGCATCCAATTGCCATAGATGGGACTCCCACATATGGAGGCCACGACAGTGCTCAACAAGGAACTGAAGAAGGGCAGCGCGGAACTGTTGGTTCTTTCCCTGATCGAGGACCAACCGCAGCACGGATATGAATTGGCCAGGCAAATCGAGCAGCAGACCGAGGGGGTGCTGTCTTTCTACCCCGCGTCGCTCTACCCGACGCTGTACCGACTGGAGAAACGCGGTTGGCTGGTAGCTAGCTGGGTCGAGAAGCCTGGCCACCGACGTAGGCGCTACTACCGCTTGACCAAGGCCGGTCAAGAGGTCCTCGCCGAGCAGCGCTCCACCTGGCTGAAGTTCGTTGAGGCAGTGAACCGCATCGCGGGCGTGAGCCATGCCTGAT
Source organism: Gemmatimonadota bacterium (assembly GCA_039588935.1). GTDB lineage: Bacteria > Gemmatimonadota > Gemmatimonadetes > Gemmatimonadales > GWC2-71-9 > JBDGYW01. The sequence continues at coordinate 2,395 of JBDGYW010000201.1, forward strand.
TTCGCGGAGTACGTCCGGGAGCGTTTGGGTTCGCTCGATTTGAGCCTCGATAGAGAGGGTGAGGTGGTAGAGGAGATTGCCGAGCACATGCGCGCCTCGTATGAGGCAGCCCGCGGGCGAGGCGTTTCCGAGCGAGAGGCTCTCGAGATTGCCGAGTCGTCGTTTGTTCCGTGGGAGAATCTGCGAAGGAGCATTGCGCAGGCCGACCGGAAACCCACGGCAGAGTCAGGACCCGAGGACTGTGGCAGGAGCCAGGGCCACAGAGGAACGGCTACGAGAATTAAAACCATAGTGGCAAGTCTTTGGCAGGACGTCCGCTTCGGTATGCGCACCTTTGGAAAACGCCCGCTGTTCACCGCTGTGGCGATAGGCACACTCGGACTCGGCATAGGGGCCACCACCACGATGTTCTCTGTGGTAGACGGCGTGCTGCTGCGCCAACTCCCGTTCGACAAGCCGGCAGAACTGGTGACGGTGTGGAAGACGTGGCCGCATCACGACTGGACCGGGGGATTGTTCTGGAGAGAGTTCGCCGAGTTCCGGGACAACGCGACGTCGTTCACGTCCTTTCAGGAGGCGGCAGTCCACAGACCGGAGAGAATGGTCATGACCGGTTCTGGTGAGCCCGCTACACTCTTGGCGGGCGTGGCGAGTGCATCCCTCTTTCCCATGCTAGGGGTGCGCCCTCAGCTCGGCCGGGTGTTCCAACCGGGCGAGGACGGACCGGATGCCGTGCCGGTGGTGATGCTGAGCGGGGAACTGTGGCGGAACAGATTCGGCTCGGATTCGTCCGTCATCGGACAAACGATCACACTGGATGAGGCGCCGTACGAGGTCATTGGTGTTCTGCCTCCCGGATTCAGACTGCGCGGTCAGTCTCAGGGAGCCGTGCTGCACGAGATCGAAACCGGTGTGAATACGGGCGAGCGCGATGTCTGGCTGCCGGTCGGATTCAACGGCGATGACCTGCAAAGCTGGAGTATGAATCTCGAATTCGTCGGTCGCCTGAGCCCCGGCGTGACGGTTGGCCAGGCACGCTCGGAGGTTCGCGCGGCCCTTCAGCGCGGGAGAGAGCAGGATGGGATGGAGGTCAGGCTCGCATCTCTCAAGGAGGACGATACCGCCGGGTTCCAGTTGCCTCTGCTATTGCTCCTAGGAGCTGCCGGAGTGCTTTCGCTCGTGGCCTGTGCCAACGTCGCAAACCTGTTGTTGGGTGAAGCGATCGGTCGCCAGCGAGAGATGAAGACCCGCGTCGCCCTAGGTGGGTCCAGATTCAGAGTCGCCCGCCTGTTGCTGACGGAATCCGTTCTGCTCGGCCTGGCCGGCGGTTTACTTGGACTGGCGGTGGCGATTGTCTGCGTCCGTACCGCTGTATCGGTCGGACCCTACCTCCCGGGCCTCGAGACAGTCCGCATCGACTACCGCGTCCTCCTGTTCTCAGTCTCACTTGGCGTTCTGACCGGCATTGTCTTCGGACTGGCTCCGGCCGTCAGGAGCGCCCGGTTGGCCCCGAGTGTGTTTGGGAATGGCGGGAGTCGGTTTGGGGGGGACCGATTCCAGCGGCGTGTCCTGGCACTCGTGTTTGCATTGACGACCGTTCTACTGGTTGCCGGAGGCCTCCTCACGCGTAGCTTCGCGAATCTCGTTCAGCTGGATACGGGCTTTGACGCCCGCAATGTCGCAACCATACGACTGCCGGTTCTTCCCAGCCGGTACGAGGAGTTGGAGCCAAGGAACGCGTTTCTTGCCCGTGTGCTGGCAGAGATCGAGACCATACCGGGCGTGATTCAGGCGAGCGGCGCGGACAATCTCCCGTTCCCGGGGACTATTTCAGCCCACAAGATCGAGCCTGTGGGCAGAGAGGATAGCCTCAGGGTGCCGTTGAGGAGAGTGCTGGCGGACTATCACGAAGTAATGGGGATTCGACTGGTCGCCGGCAGGTTTTTCGATGAAAGGGACGTGGAGGGTAACACACCGGTGATGATCGTCAGTGAGGCGGTAGCTCGTATCTTCTGGCCGGGCGAGTCGGCGTTGGGTGCCACATTGTACCATCGCGGCTACGGGGAACTCACCGTCGTTGGTGTCGTGGGAGAAGTGTTGGAGGGATGGGTTGGAACAGAGGCGAGGCCGATGGTATATGTGCCGCTCGCGCAAGCCCGCCAGGAAGAGATCAGCTTTCTCGCAAGGACTGCGGGAGATCCGGCTCCGGTCATACCACTGCTTCGTGACGCCGTATGGGCCGTGGATCCGGACGTGGCCGTGACAATGGAAACCACACTGGAATCGCTGGTGGCGGACTCCTCTTTGAGCGAACGCTATCGGACATTGTTGGTGGGGTTCTTCGGGCTTTCCGCCTTTTTGCTTGCCGCGGTGGGCATCTTTGGAGTGACGGGTCGGAACATCGCGTTGAGGAAGCGAGAACTCGGAGTGCGTGTAGCGCTTGGCGCGACAGAGCAGGGACTCGTTGGGGTGATTCTGCGGGAGAGCCTTACCACGGCATTGGTTGGGACGGCAGTAGGGCTGGTAGTAGCACTGTGGGTCTCGCGATTGCTTGCGGGCTTTCTCTTTGGAGTCGGACCCACGGATCCGCTTTCTTATGCAGTGGTCGTAACGCTTCTCGTGGGGGTGTGTCTATTCGCCGGTTACCTGCCTGCTCGGAGGATAGCCAAGGTAGACCCTGTGGAGGTGTTGAAGGCCGAGTAGGTTTGTGTGCCGCTTACTCCGTGCCCACGGCTCTGCCAACCACAACCGTAATATTGTCTCGCCCACCGCCTTCCAGTGCCGCATCTAGCAGTCGCTGACAGGCCGATTCAGCGTTGTCGGTCTCTTCCAGGATGACCGTAATCTCTTCGTCTGTTACGTGTCTGGTCAGACCGTCGGAGCACATGAGAAGAGTGTCACCCCACTGCAAGTCGACGAGCCCCACTGTGGGCGTCAGGTCACCGCCGACAGCACTGGCTAAGACATTTGTGATGCTCGACCTCGAGACCTGCTCCTCCGTCATCACACCCTGGTCGAGCATCAACTCAGCCATTGTTTGGTCGCGGGTGATCTGGCGGAGACGTCCCTTTCGCAGATGGTAGGCGCGACTATCTCCCACGTGTACGAGATAGACCCGGGGCCAGATGAGGGTGCCGATGGTCAGTGTCGTGGCAGGTCCTCTTCCTTTGGACGAGAACTCCGCCAGCACCATCTCGTGAGCATGTTGTACGGCACCCTCGAGCTGCTCTATGAATTCGTGTTCCGATTCGATATCGTAACCGTAGAAGCAGCCCATGGTGCGACTGATGTACGTGACCAGTGCCTGAACCGCCGTGCCACTGGCGATACGTCCGCCTCCGGTTGTACTCACACCGTCCGCGACAACGAATAGATAGGCCTTGGATCGCTGTACCTCGTCGAACGCCGCTACTCGATCGAGGCTGGTGTGCATGACATCCAAGGACTTCTTCAACGAGGCAACAAAGAATTGGTCCTCGTTCACTTCACGCACCTTACCGGGGTGCGTGATGCCGTAGGTGTCGATGGTGCCGCCTGTACCGTGCATCTCGGATTGATTAGTCACGTAGCCACCAGACTGTTCATGCATTTACGGTCGCGTTGGCGATCCACTGGAAGGCGTCTTCGACACCTTCACCTGATTTCGCACTGGTGCCTATCGTGTGGAGGCCTGCGTCGAGCAGGGTGTTGTAATCACCCTGACCGAGTCGCCACTCGTCCACGAGGTCCTTCTTGTTCAGTGCGACCAGTGACGGCACATCACCGATGGCACCTCGCACCATCTCTCTAATCTCGAAGATCTGATCGAATGTCTCACGCCTGGTGCCGTCCGCCACATAGAGGATGCCGGACGAGCCCCGATAGTAGCTGCTTGGGATTTCCTCGGATTCTTCGCGCCCCGCCAGGTCCCATAGCACGAGATTGACCGTGGTCCCTTCGAGATCTACCTGTTTGCGATCGATCTTCACTCCCACGGTGGAATGATACTTGTCGCTAAACAGTGAGTGAACAAACCGCTGTACGAGGCTCGTCTTGCCGGTGCCGTAAACGCCGACCATGCAAATCTTCTTCTGGATCACTCCTCGCGTCCTCCCCCTCTGATGCCATGCGTCACAGTGACTATGAGCGAGACGCTGCGGTTGAAGGCTGCCTTGGTCTGCGGGTCATCTGAGAGTATCGGATCAGACGTTCCAATTCCGGTTGCCGTCAATGCGGTGCCGGGGACACCTTGGGCCACGAGTTCTTGTAGTACGCGGCGCGCCCGTTGTTGGCTCAACAACTGGTTTGTCTCATTAGAACCCGTGGTGTCGGTGCGCCCGATCAACTCCAACGAGACTCCATAGCCGGCCTCGCCGCCCGCCGCCATGAAATCTACGTAGAAAGCGGCTATATCAGCGATCATGTCGGGTGCCGGCGGGACTAGAATTGACGACCCGACGTCGAAAAGTATGCGACGCTCCTCGATCTGATTCTTGATGTTCGCTTGAACCGACGGCAGGATCAGGTCGGCGCGCGACAAATCCAAGTGAGCTACTCCGGGGATTCTTGTGATGCGCTGCGCAGCACTGTGCACCCAATCGAACGTGGCGCTCCCCGTTGCGTACAACGTGTCGCTGACAAATTCAAGCTGCAGACTCTCCGGCGCGTCAAGGGTCCGCCGAGCCCGCGCGACAACCAATGGAGCATCGAAGGAAAGGAACGATTCCCACTGCACGTCCACGCGAGATGTATCGATCCCCGACTGTAACAGCAGTTGCGAGGGTTCAGTTGCCAACGGATCATGGAGGCCAGCCAGGTGCCCGCGAAAAAGGCCGCGTTCCACGTCGACCAATACGATTCCTGGCTCGTTCTCGAGGGCCGTTATCGCCCGATTCCATCGCACCGAAGCTCTGATCCAGAGTGCCATCACCGACACCAACACGACCGCAATCACCGCCCACGCGACTCGAGGTGTGCCACCGCGTGTGCTTGGGCGGTCAGTGGTGAGCACTTTCTCGAGACATTCCTCTAGCAGCGGGTGAGCGGCTTCAAACGGGGCGGAATCGCCATCGAAATCCGTCAGGGCGGAGCCAAAGTGGAGGTGGATCGTTTCCAATGTGGCTTGAAGCCGCTCGAGGAGAGTCGTGGGATGTTGCCCGCTCACCACCGCCGCCAATACTGCCTTGGGGCCCTGTTCCACCAAGACAGTTCGCTCACCCACACTCAAGGTGCGCAAGCCTCCGCCGCCTTCGTCAGTGGCGCCGAAGGAGTCCTGGACAAAATCCCGGATCGCAGTCAGCATACCCGAAATGAGGTCGGCGTCCTGTGTCTCGAGGTCTTCCGCAAAGACGTGCGCCAGCGGCAATCCGGAATCGCGGTGTATCAAGAAGACCTGTTCGACCCTGTAAACGAGGGCGTGCTTGATCACGATCTGCGCGTAAGGGACCCCTGTGCGCCATGCCTCGATGCGCCATTTGAGGCCTCGGACAGACAGGCTGCTCTCGATCGCGCGGTTCAGCGTATTCACGAACCCGGCCATTGTCTCCGCGATCGCCTTGCGGATAGCCGGGCCAAGGATGGGGAAGATCGCGTGCGCGATCTGCTGTGGGTTGCGTTGCACCGATTCACCGAAGGCTTCTTGTATCGTCGGTGCGAGGGAACGCGCCAGCCGTTTGTCCTGTCTTGTTCGGAGGGCTACGGCATCCGGAAGATGGTCAGCGAGTTCAGCCGGTGTGATACCCAACTCATCGAGACGCTGCTCCAACTCGGCCAAGCGCCTCTGTTCGCCTCCGAGCAAGAGCTCTCGCAACTCCCTAAAGGCCCGCGTTTGTTCGTCTACGCCAGGAGCGGGAGGCGGTGCGTCCGACTGCTGATCGTGCGCCCCGAGTTCGTCCGGCACGTCTAGTCGTGCTCCGTGCCGACCTGGAGGTCATCGGTGAGGTGGAGCGCCATGTCAGAGAACACTTGGATCAGCGATGCCGTATCCAACTTCTCCGCGCGGAGTTCGAGCACCGCCTGCTGCAGCTCGGAAGACATCTCGTCAGAGAGCCCCTTGAGCTGTTCTGTCACCGTCTTGGTGTGTTCAAGGATGGCGGTTCGGAGGTCGGCGTCAGCCTTGCTCGTCGTGTCATCCAGTTTGTCGAGGCGCTTCTCCAGGCTCTTGAGACCATCTTGCACCTCCGATCCCAGCGACTTGAGATCGTCAGTCCGTTTCGACCGTTCCGCCTGGAGCTTCTTCTTCTGCGACTCGATCTCCTTCTTGATGAAGGTCTCGAGGCTGGTCAGGCGCTTCCCGGTTTCGGTGCGGAGTCCCTCGAGGTCCCTCTGAACCCGCCCTTCCAGTGAGGCAAGACGCTGGTCTACTGCTCGCATCTGACCACCGAACAGGATGTCTCTGACCTTTTCCAGGTTCTCCGGTGTTTCGGCCAGCGCCGATGCCTCCGGCGCACCGGGAGTGGTGGCCTTCTTTCGCTTGCTGCCTGCTTTGGTCATGGCGTTGTGTGGGTAGCTGGTGAGTATGGCGTACGGCCGGACGGAGCCGCGGTTCCATCCGCATCCAATAAAAGAAGGTAGCGTCCTGTGTTTGCGTCGGCTAGCGGTACCGAGAATGGTGGAACCGCCGCGCCGCGTCTCATGGCGCCGTCAGCCATTTCGTTTGACCAGTCGATCCAAACGCAACGTCGCGTCCGTCCCCATGAAGTGTCGACCGGCGAGCATCACCACCAACATGGCTCCGAGAGCAACGGCGGCGGCAAGCATGAACATCACCACGATCTGGTACGCTACCGCCTGCATCGGTGGCGAACCGGCAAGGATCTGCCCGGTCATCATCCCGGGCAGCGACACGATGCCGGCCGCTGCCATC
>JBDGYW010000202.1:0-9232 GCA_039588935.1 Gemmatimonadota bacterium
TGCGTTCGTTTCCGCCAACAGACTTGCCAATCCTATAGCCGCGCAGCAGTTGGCGGATTCCTCAGGCACGCCAAGGCCCGGCGCAAAGAACCGGCAATGCACAGGCTGGTGCTCAAGCCGTTTGCCTTTGGAAACACTGCGAGCGGGTTGCCGGCGAATGGTCGATCCGTGAAGACGTCGCAAATGTAGTAACGAAATGGCGAATTCATATGCCTGTCGGTTCTATCGGGTTAAGAACGAGGTGTTGCCTGTTTCTTCGCCCCGTGCACGAACCAAGAGTGCAGGATTCGGGACGATGATGCCAAAGCCTTGCAGCGAACGGTGTAGGCAAGGCAGTGAACGCGGAAGACCTGGCTGTCAGCCTGGCTCATCTACGCTTGCCGACCGGTTCCATCGAGCATACTGTATATATTACATATGCACAGTGGCCGTGGAGGGGCTTTTGTTCGTTGTCCTCTCCAGAGAGAATCCCGACCCCATGTACAAGCAGGTCTTCGTACAGATCAGAGATGCCGTGGGCACCGGAGAGTTGCAGGTCGACGAGAAGCTGCCGTCGATTCGGGAGATGGCCAAAGCCCTTGGCGTCAGCGTCATCACCATCAAGCGGGCATACCTCGAGTTGGAGAACCAAGGCTACATCTACTCTCGCCCCGGATTGGGGTCCTTCGTTGCTGATGTCTCCCTCAAGAGACTCCGAGCAGGAAAGCTGCGCGAGATCCAGCGCGAGTTGGAGGCGCTCACCGGCAGCGCCGCGAAATTCGGGATATCAACCGATGAGATCATTCAACTGATGCACGGCTTGAAGGAGAAGCGAAATGTCGGCCGTTCTAAGAACCGAAGGCCTCACAAAACGTTATCGGGAGTTCACTCTGAATGAGGTCAACCTGGAAGTGCCAGCAGGGAGCATTCTTGGAATAATCGGCCCAAACGGCGCGGGAAAAACGACGCTCGTCAAGTTGATCATGAACCAGGTCAGCCGGGACGGTGGATCCGTCCGGGTTTTTGACCTCGATTATGACAACAGTGAAAAGGAGATCAAGAACCGGATCGGCTACGTGGGCGAAGAGCAGTTCTTCTACCGGAAGAAGACCGTGGCCTGGACGGGACGGTTCGTGGGCAGGTTCTTCAATGATTGGGACCAAGGCCGTTTTGATTCGCTACTGGAAGAATTCAAGGTCAGTCGCTCCAAGAAGACCGGTCAGTTATCCAAGGGGATGAAGACCAAACTGGCCTTAGCGATTGCGCTTTCCCACGGAGCGGAACTGTTGATCTTGGATGAACCGACGTCCGGTTTGGATCCCATCGTTCGTCGTGAGATCCTCAATCGCCTACAGGAAGTGGCCGTGGACGACGACAAGACCGTCGTCCTCTCCTCTCACATATCTGATGATCTTTCCAGAATCGCCGATCACCTCGTGTTTCTGAACGATGGAGACATCATCCTGCGAGGGGAAAAAGATGAACTCCTGTCCCGGTGGAAGCGGGTCCATTTTCGCGACGGCTCGTTGACCGAGAGTGTGAAGCGAGTGCTGGAAGGAATAACGTCCCAGCAATTTTCGAACGTGGGGGTTTGCAGGGACTTTCCGCGAATCCAGACAGCCTTGTCTGCCGCAATGGCAACTGGAGACGTCCGGCTGGAACCCATGAGCCTCGATGACATCTTGCTCTTCTTGGTCAATGGGGAGTGACATGCTTACGCTCTTCAGAAAGGATTGTCTCTGGTTTCTCCTGATCACTGGTGGGTTTCTTTCGACAGCCGTCCTCTACACACTCGGATCTGTGGAAGGTGGGAGCGGCGATTCCCGGATCGTCTTTCAGATAGCCGTGCTGCAGGTTGGACTGGTTGGCTTTTCCCTTTTTTCGAGTGAGCTGAAGGAATCGTACCGCTTTCTCCAGACTCTTCCTGTTACCGCGACCGAGATCGTGGTTTCCAAGTTCTTGTTGGCGCTCACACAGGTGGTCTTGTATTGGTGTCTCGTACTGGTGTTGCTCACGAATGCCGGCTGGCCTCCGTCCGACCTTTCTTTCGCGGTTGGCGTGGTAAACGCTTGCGCGATCCTCTCACTGTTGTTCGCCGCCTTCGGTTATTGGGGGATCTTTCGTTTTGGCTTCGCTCTCGCGAGCAAGATCCTGGCTGTTTTCTGCTTTGCTGTTTTGATCGTCGTGATCCTCCTGGCTGAGGCCTTCGAGAACAGAATGAGCGAGTGGCAGGTGGCGGCCCTTTCCCCGAGCAAATGGATCTTACTCGCCGTTTTGGGACTCCTGGCCTACTACCTGATGATGCGAGTAGCGATACGGACCAAGATCGCTAGTGAGGTCGATCGGTGATCCTGAGCGGCGAGGCACGATGATCGCGATTCTGAGAAAGGATGCTACTGCCGGGCTCGTATCCCTCCTGGTGTTGTGGCCGCTGCTCGCCTTCACCGAGATCCTGAAAGTGGGTGGGCTGGACCTGGGACTGGTCTTGGTCAACAGCTGTTTCGTTCTGGTGTTGACGATCGCGTCGGTGTTGGTCAACGAGATCGAAGAAGAGACAAACGGCCGATACAGGATCTTCGATGGCCTTCCAGCGAAAAGGTCTGAGATAGTCGGCGCGAAGTTTTCTGGCGCGCTGCTATTGACCCTCACGTTTGCCGCGTCCCACATGGCACTGGTGGCCGTTTGGAGCACGGAACCGGATCAGATACGCCACATACGTACGGTCATACTCTCTTGCGGCGTACTCAGTCTGATTGCCGTGGGGGTGCTCTACGTTGGGGTGTTTTCTCTTGGCCTCGCCAAGGCCGTTGCATTTCTCGGTATTTCGCTGTGGCTTGTCTCAGCGACTTTCATTGTCTCGGTGTCGTTTCTCGGGTGGAACGTGGACTCAACAGTGGGCGGAGTAGTGGAGATCGTCGGACGCGCCGATCACGCCGTGATTTTCACGGTGGGCCTGCTGTTCTACGGTCTGGCATGGCTGATTGCGGTGCGCTGTTTTTCCTTGGGCCTCGGTGAACCGCTTCGGATGCCTAGGTTGATGGGCGCCGCCACATCCTCAGGCCGCTCTTTGCGCGACGCTGCGCATGAGTGAAATCCCGGACAGTTTAGTAACATCTCTCGCCGACCGGTACGAGCTCGAACGGAAGATCGGCGAAGGCGGCATGGCGATAGTGTACCTCGCAAAGGACTTGAAACACCGTCGACCTGTCGCGGTGAAGGTGCTACGGGACGACTTCTCTGCCACGCTCGGTAGTGACCGGTTTCTGAGAGAGATAGAAATCGCGGCAGGCCTCACGCATCCCCACATCCTCGCCCTTCACGACTCCGGTGAAGTCGCGGGTTTGCTCTACTACGTCATGCCATTCATCGCCGGAGAGTCGCTGCGTGGCCGCCTCAATCGCGAGGGGACTCTGCCTGTGCCAACTGCCCTCACCATCACCAGGGAGGTGGCAGACGCGTTGAGCTACGCGCACCGCGAGGGTGTCATCCATCGCGACATCAAACCCGAGAACGTGTTGTTCTCGGAGGGCCATGCGGTCGTTGCCGACTTCGGCATCGCGAAGGCGATCAGCCGGGCCGGGGGTGACAACGTAACGGTCACTGGGTATCCCGTGGGGACGCCCGGGTATATGAGTCCGGAACAGGCTGCGGGTATCACCGAGCTCAATGAGCGGACTGACATCTACAGCCTTGCATGCGTGGTCTACGAAATGCTGGTCGGTGAGATACCGAGGTTGTGGGCCGGGGACGACGCTGTACGCATTGGGAGATTCGTCAATGCAACACCGGAGCACCGAGGCCGGCTTGACAGAATGCCCGGGAGGCTGGAACAGGTCCTCGTGAGGGCGCTTGCCGTAGCCGTCGACGCCAGACACACCACGCCTCTCGAGTTCGCGGACGCTCTGCTCGATGCATCCAAGGATAGTGCCAAAACTGGCGACCCCCAGGTGGGGGATATGGGCCATACCGCGGATTCAGAACGGGACTTCAGTGACTCTGAGGTGCAAGAAACCATCGGGTACGCGGCCGAGCTGGAGGCAAGACACTCGAAGGGCCAAGGTGCGCTGTCGATCGGAGCCGTCGAGCAGGTGGGCGCGGAGGTGGGGATTGAACCGGACCGTGTTCGGCAGGCCGCACGGGAACTGGAAACGCATTCAGACGCTGAAAGTCTCCAGCCACGCACTCCGGAATCCGGGCAAAGCAAACGGTCCCGGAAACTCGAGATTGACCGTGTTATCGACAACGACATGTCCAGGTTGGACTACTCCCGCCTGATTGAGGAACTCGACGCGGTGCTTGGCGTTGTCGGTCACGTCAGCACGCTTGGTAGGTCGTTGGTGTGCGATATCAGGTTTCCTGGTGACGTGCGTCGCAACGTGCAGGTCACGGTCACGCCCCAGGGAGGTCGCACTCGCGTTCACGTCGAGGAGCAGTCGACACTTGCGGGCGGCGCGATGCTGGCGCCGTTCTTTGGCGGAGCTGGGGGCGCTGCCCTTGGTGCCCTGCTGGCGGCTGGCTTCGGGATGACCGTTGGATCTCTTCTGCTCGTTCCTGCCGCGCTGGGTGCGGTCCTTGGAGCAAACCTGACTGCTCGCACGGTATTCACGGCAATCGCAAGACGGCGTGCGCGGCAGCTCTCGATACTCGCCGACCGGCTGGCGTCAGTATTGAAGCAGATGACATCGAAGGGCCAAGGCCCAAAGAAGAGAGATCCAACCGATTGACAACATATCGTTGACTAACATGTCAATGATTGACATATTCCCTCCTACTTTGCGACCAGGGAATCCATCGATGAATGCCTCACAACTGCAAGGACATCAAGCACTTACACCGTTCGCGTTCGAGATCCTGCTGTCACTCAGCCGAGGGCCCCTGCACGGATACGGCATCAAGCTGGACGTCGAGGAGCGCACAGCGGGGGAAGTCAGCCTCGGTTCGGGTACGCTCTACCAGGCCATCCAGCGGCTCGAGCGATCCGGCCTCATCTCAGAGGCACCCGTCGCCGAGTCGAGTCGTGATGCTCGGCGCGGGAGGTCCTACCAGCTGGAGCCTGCCGGGCGGGCGGTTCTCGAAGGCGAGTTGCGCAGGCTAAACCGAGTGGTCGAGTACGCGCGGTCTAACAGCCTGCTCCCGGATCCGGAGGCGCCCTGATGTCGTTTGGAGAGCGGGTGTTCTCAGTCCTGTTACTGACCTACCCGACATCGTTCCGACGGCGCTATCGGGAAGACCTTTTGGCGTTCTTCCGCGCCGATCAGAAGCACGCGAAGAACGCGGTTGGATTTGCCGGGTTCACGCGATTCTGGAGCAAGACGCTTTTCGATCTCGCCCGTGCTGCGACGTCAGAGCGGCTAGCAGCTTTCGCCCGTAAGCGCGGTGCCGGCCGCGAACCGCACCGGAGCCCCACGCGGGGGCCACGCCGACTAAAGGAATCAATTGGCATGGGTACACTGGTGCGGGATTTTCATCATACTGTCCGGATGCTCATCAAGAATCCCGGGCTCACAACCATCGCCGTACTGTCGCTGGCACTCGGTATCGGGGCGAACACTGCGATCTTCAGCGTCTACAGCTCGGTGTTTCTGAGGAAGCTGCCTGTAGAGGATCCCGAAAGTGTGGTGGACATTTACACCAATGACGCGGACGAAGACGCGGGGCTTCAATATGGACCCTCTTCCTACGCCGACTTTGTCGATTGGAGAGAGCACACGCAGGACGTGTTCGAGGGTATGGTGCTCTACAACGTCGGAGTGGTCATTCGCGATACGGGAGACGAGAGCGAATTTCTGTTCGGCGAGGAAGTCACTGCGGATTACTTTGCCGTCCTAGGCGTGAGACCGGCCCTGGGAAGGGCGTTTGTTCCGGAGGATGGAGCGATCGGAGCGAGCCCAACTGTGGTGATTGGCCACTCGTTCTGGAAGAACCGGTTGGGAGGAACCCCGGACGTCGTGGGAGAAACCATCCGCCTGTCGGGACATAACTTCACGATCATCGGCGTCGCGCCTGAGGAATTCAACGGTCTGTTCCCACTTCAGGCCGACGTATGGTATCCAATCACACTCGATCCGCTATTGCATCCGGGTAGCACTCGACTGGAATCGCGCGGTTCCAACGGTCTGTGGATCAAGGGACGTCTGAAGGCGGGTGTCACGCCTGAGCAGGCTCGGGCGGCTCTCGCAGTGGTATCGACCAACCTCGCGGAGGTGTACCCGGAGACGAATTCCGAGAGAAGAGCGCTCCTGTTGCCGACAGACGAAGTCGCTCTGCATCCGCAATTGGACGGAGTCGTCAAGGGCTTCACCCTCTCACTCATGGCGATGGTGGGACTGGTGTTGTTGATAGCCTGCACGAATCTCGCGAGCATGCTGCTGGCCCACGCGCTCGCCAGGAGACGGGAGATAGGGATCCGTCTCGCACTTGGAGCGGGACGCCTTCGCCTCATCCGCCAGTTGCTCACGGAGAGCACCACGTTGGCCGTGCTGGGTGGCGTGGCAGGATTGGCACTTGCACACTGGCTGATACAAGCCCTGCTCGCGGTTCAGCCTCCGATAATGATCCCGATTCACCTGAACATCGGCATCGACGGCACCGTGCTCGTGTTCGCCCTGGCGGTCTCTCTAGCGACCGGAGTGATTTTCGGTCTCGTGCCGGCTTTGAAGAGCACTCGGCCTGATTTGGTGGGAGCCGTCAAAGACGAGTACGGCTTCGTTGATGGCCGCCTCAGGCGGATAGGGTTACGCAGCGTGCTGGTCGTCGCCCAGGTGGCGGTGTCTGCGGTACTTCTGGTCTGTGCGGGCCTGTTTCTGCGCAGTCTGGGGAATGCGTCCAACGTCGACACCGGATTCACCCTCCGGGAGGGTGTGGTCGCGACACTTCCGATGAGTGAGAGCGGGTACGGTGCAGAAGAGAGCCGCGCGTTTTTCGAAGAACTCGAACCGAGGATTGCCACGCTGCCGGGCGTATTATCTGTGGCATACTGTGATCGCATGCCCCTCGGACAGAGCGTCTCGATTGCGGCGGTGTATCCAGAAACACCTCTTGTACAGATGGACGAAGATGGCGTGGGTGTGGATGTCGCTACTGTGAGTCCGGACTACTTCCAGGCGCTGGGTATCCCCGTCCTGTTCGGCCGGGCGTTCGACCAGATGGATTCGCCCGAAGACGAGCGGGTGGTGATTGTGAACAACACGTTTGCCAGGACCTATTGGCCTGGCGAGAGCGCCATCGGCAAACAGGTGCGTGTCAACGGAGCAGATGAAGAACCGCGGACGATCATAGGGGTTGCGAAGGATGGCAAATATCGATCTCTGGGGGAGGCTCCACGATCTTTCCTCTACTTGCCGTATGTTGAAGCCTCTTTTGGGATCACATACGTCGCAGTGGCGAGTTCCATACCCGGAACCGAGTTGGTGCAACCCGTACGGAGAGTGATCCGCGAACTGGACAGCCATCTTCCTATCGTAGATCTCACCACTGTCTCGGGGCACATGGAGTTGATGCTGTTTCTGCCCAGGGCGCTCGCCGCCATATTGGCTGGACTGGGGCTTCTGGCCCTCATACTGGGCACCACCGGTTTGTACGGAGTTATTGCGTACGACGTCTCCAGGCGGACGCGGGAGATCGGGATCCGGATGTCGGTCGGCGCTGAAAAAGCCCAGGTGTTGCGGCTGGTCATTGGGGACGGCCTCAAGCTGGTTGGGATCGGTACGGCTACCGGCCTTCTGTTGGCATTCCTGTGCACGAGATTTGTGGAATCGATGCTATTCAACATCAACCCGGTAGACCCGATCACGTTCGTGGCCGTCACGCTCCTCTTTCTCGGTGTGTCCATCGCCGCAACGTTGAGGCCGGCGTTGCGCGCGTCGTCGATCGACCCGGTAAACGCGTTGCGATACGAGTGACGTGCGTCCAGTGTGCTCAGATGAGTTGGCATCGGTGACATCCATGCTTCTGCTTTCTGGAAACAGTCTACGATCGACTCCAACTACAGGAAACGTTCCCGGCGTTCGGTGATGTCGTCTGTGAGGACGAGGGGACCGGCTACCATCACCAAGATATCGATGTGATTTGGTCGCTTTTGGGGGTAGCGGTCCCCGGTGGCCAGCTCAAGCGTTGCTGTTGCGCCGAGGGAATGAGGGAGGCCACCACCCATGAGCTCCAACATGCCGACAATCATTGTGCTACTGTCGTTCGCCCTCATGTTGCCTGCACGGGCAGTCGCCCAAACGTCCGACGACATGCCCATTGTCGTTCAGCAACTGAGCGACAGAGCCTATCTCTTCAAGGCTGCGTTTTTGCAGTTCTCTCTGAACCTTTGCGTCTGTTTGCGTTTGGTAGCGTTTGGTAGTCAGTTCGGGCGTTTTTGGCCTCTACCGTTTGCGTCTGTTTGCGTCCCTTTCGATCTGCTCACACACAAACCTTCCCAAAACCTTCCCATTTCGAAAACCCCGGAGCGCCGCGTGACGCTCGGGGGGCTACGACAAAGGCGACCCCCGAAGGAGCCGCCCCGACTTCGGATTCTGCGGTGTCTGCGTTACCGCTCTCTCCCGGAAACCACTGCCTCCAGCCTGAGCAAGGCAGCCTCTAGCTCTTCAATCCGGTTCCTGAGTTGATCGTTTTCGGCCCGTAAGTCACTGGTCCGTTTTTCCAACCCCTGGACAGCCAGCAGGTTCACGCCGTCGATATCCACAGTGTTGATGTGTTTGTCGTCATGATCAAGGCCGAAAGCGGCATAGAAGTCTTGGGCCATCGGTCCCATATGACGGACAGAGGGGTCTTGTGCCTTGTAGTTCCATGTCTGGATTGGCATGGACGCGATAGCAGCCAAAGCTACCTCACCGTCCACATCTCGGAAGTTCTCCTTCAGGTTGCGGTCAGACACGCTCGTCCAACTGCCGCCGCCAGCAGCCAGTGTGACTCCCGTGGAAAGATCGGCACTGGTGTAGAAGTTGAAACCGCCCGAAGCCCGTACCGTGAAGGAGTGTGCGGCGGGAGAGAGCACATCGGACTCAGTGGACTGATCTCCGTACACGAACGAGCCGCTCATGCCGTCTGTGGACGCCCGATACCCCATCGCCGTGGAGGCGTACCCGCTGGCCGTCGTTCCAGCGCCCAGCGCCGTGGACCAATTGCCGGCGGCCGTTAAATAGCCCATCGCCGTGGAGTATGCCCCGCTGGCCGTCGTATTGTCACCCATCGCCGTGGAGTATTCCCCGCTGGCCGTCGTACGATAGCCCATCGCCGTCGAGTAGCC
>JBDGYW010000203.1:0-9226 GCA_039588935.1 Gemmatimonadota bacterium
ATGTGCAATGCACTCGGATACACATCGTTGGTGGATTGGGATTTGTTCACATGGTCGTGCGGGTTGCAGACTTTGTAGTCACCTTTCTCACGACCCATCAACTCGAGGGCTCGATTCGCGATGACCTCGTTGGCGTTCATGTTCACCGAAGTGCCGGCACCGCCCTGGATCACGTCGACCTGGAATTGTGCGTGCAACGCACCATTCAAAATCTCCAAACACGCGGTTTCGATGGCGTGGAAGACATCATTCGGTAACTCACCAACATCGTGGTTGGCTCGCGCGGTGGCGAGCTTCACCATTGCCAGAGCCTGGATCAGTTCGGGGTACTGCCGAATTGGCACTCCCGTTATGTGGAAGTTTTCGAGGGCGCGCACAGTCTCAATCCCGTAGTACGCGACCGCCGGCACCTCCTTGTCACCTAGGAGGTCGTGCTCGGTGCGGGTGGGGCGGTCGGGAGAGGTCTTGTTGGAGGCGGACATGTTTTACCTCGTGGAGGTTTCTGCGGTAAGGCCCGAGAGAATGTCCAATGTCCAACAGGGAATATCCAATACCCAAGTGACAGTCACTTCAATACTGGACACTCCTTGTTGGATATTCTTCCGTTCTCTACTCGCCGCCGATCTGCATCGACGTAATCCTCAGCGTCGGAGCAGTCATCGTTCTGTTGAGATCGAGATCGTTGCCCAGCATGTCTATGCCGTTCAACATCTCGTCGGCGGATGCCGCAATCGTCAGGCCTCTGACCGGGAACGCGACTCTGCCGTTTCGAATCCAGAAACCCTGCGCACCACCGCTGAAGTTGCCGCTCACCGGGTTTATCCCGTAGCCCGTCACACCCTTCAGATAAAGACCGTTGCTCGTGGCGCGGATTATCTGTTGTGGATCAGTCTCGCCGTTTTCCATGTAGAAGTTGTGGGGACCGATGCCGGGCAGACTCGAGAAACCTCCGCGCGAAGCGTTACCGGTGCTCTCTACTCCCGCTCTCGACGCCACCATGGTGTTGTACATGAAGCCACTGAGTACGCCCTGATCGATGATCGTGCGATATTGCGTGGGTACGCCCTCGCCATCGAACGGGCTGCTTGCAAGACCTTTTGCAGCGGTGCCGTCGTCGACGATCGTCATCATCTCGGAGCCGATCTTCTGGCCAACGCTGTCAGCCAGAAAGCTCGCTCCCTGAAGCACGCGCTCACCGTTGATCGCGCCCAGGATTCCTCCTAGCAGTGAATACGCCACATCGCGATGGAAAATCACGGGTGCGCGTTGCGTCGGTACCATCCGCGGATCGAGCATCTCGTAGGCGCTGCGAGCCGCTTCCTCGGCTACTTCCGCGGGCGACACCAGATCGGCAAAGAACCGCCGCGTGCATCCTTCCCCACCGGACGATCTCTGCTCGCCACGCTCTGCAACCACCGAAGCACTAAAGCCACAGTATCCCGAACGGTAATTCTTGACCACGCCGTTGGAGTTGGCGAGGAATTGAATGCCGTCTCCTTCGTTATAGCGGGCACCGTTACTCTTGGTGATACGGCGATCCCGCATCGCCAGTTCTTCGGTTTCAATGATCATCGCGATCTTCGAATCCATCGACATCACTGCTATCGAAGGATCGTAAAGACCTGCTATTACGGTTGTGCCCGTATCACTCGGCAGAATGTTGTGCTCGTCGGCGGTCATATACCGTGAGAAGGTCACGGCACTCACGATCGCCTCGTTGAGCGATTCATCCGAAAGATCGTTGCTGTGGGCGAACCCCATCTTGCCGTCTTTGAAAATGCGGAAACCTACTCCGTGTGAAGATGATTCCTGGACGGTCTCCATCTCACCGTTCCGCACTTCGATACTGAATCTTCTGCTCGTCTCCAGTAGAACCTCTGCGGCGTCGGCGCCTCTGCTTTGGCATCTATCAACGAGTTCTTGCGGTAGATTCTCGTGTTGCATGATTGCTTCTCCCTGACGTCTACGCGTCTCGTTGTTATGCTCGGCTTCCGCCGACGTTGATTCCGCGAATCCTCACCGTGGGCTGTCCTGCCGAGACTTCCGCCGCCTGACCCTTGCCACAGATACCTGGCCCAAACGCCAGATCGTTACCGACCGCATCGACATTCGATACGACTTCAATGCAGTTGCCGACCAGGGTGGCGCCCTTCACTGGGTACGTCTTCTGGCCGTTCTCAATCTGGTAGGCTTCTCGGCAGGTGAAGTTGAACTGTCCGGTGATCGGGTTGACGCTTCCGCCGCTAAGGCTCTGCACGTACAGACCGCTCTCGGTGGAGCTCACGATGTCGTCCGGATTCCCATCCCCTGCATCGATGAACGTGTTGGTCATGCGCGGAATCGGAATATTGCGGAAGCTCTCCCGCCGTCCGTTTCCGGTTCGCTCCAAACCGAGCTGCTTCGCAGAGAGAATGTCGGTCATGTAGTTACGGAGCACACCGTTCTCGATCAGGACGTTGCGCTTGGCCTGAGTTCCCTCGTCGTCGAAGTTGATCGTGCCACGCATGTTCGGCAGCGAACCGTCGTCCACCATTGTGAAGACATCGCTGGCCACCTTCTGTCCCATCTTGCCTGTGAAGGCGCCGATCTCGCGCGCAATGTTGTCCGCCTCGAGTGGATGGCCGACAGCCTCGTGCACCAAGACGCCACCCCAACCGTTCTGCATGACGACGTCCATCCGGCCGGCGGGTGCATCCTGCGCCTCCAGCATGGCGATCGACTCGCGTGCGCAGGTCCGGGCTACTTCCTCGGGAGTGACTTCGTCGAACATCTCGAACCCGCTGTGCCGACTGAGGCGCTCGCGCCCCATGTGGCGCGTGCCGTTGCCAACGCCCAAAGCCTGCACGATGAAGAACAACAGCGGTAGCTCGTCGCTCAGCATCACACCTTCGCTCGTTGCTATGAGGCGACCGCGGACCTCGTCGTTGTAGTCGACGATGGCCATCGTGATCCGGTCGTCGTAGTCGAGCGCCGCCTGGTTGGCCCGTTCGATCACATCGATGCGCCTGTTGTCCGCGATTGTGTCGAGCGGCATCTGGATTGTGGTGAAGGTCTCTCGCGTAGAGGGACCTGAAGAATGGGTGGGGTGTGTTGCCTCGGTGCCCCGCGCTATGGTGGACGCCACCTCGGCAGCCCGAACCATGTTCTCTTCGGTGATCTCCTCGGTGTAGGCATAGCCGGTCTTGTCCCCAGCTATGACCCTGACGCCTGCGCCCTGGCTCACGCCGAACTCGGCGCTCTTGAACCTGGATTCCTCCATGCGAATGTTCCGCGAGATGCGCTTCTCCACGTAGACATCGGCGAACTCACCTCCATCGCGAAGCGCTCGGTGGATGGTTGCATCGATGATCTGTTCATCGATTTCCACCTTCGCGCTCGCAGCCGGCAGGTTCCCACCAGCACACGACTCGAGTAGGCTCACGAGAGTCGGCGCCGCGGCGATCGCGATGCCGCCCTTCACACTCCTCCCGAGAAACGTCCTGCGCGGTATGTCCGAAACGAAGTACCCTTTCTGCTCCATGCCCCGCTCCTTTGAGTGATCTGGGCCCTGAATCATGCTTTTCTGCAAAGTCAAATGTCTGAAGGAGGAAACTAGCGGCGGTACAAATCGTTGCAATGGAAGGTTTCACTATCGAACAGCGACCGGTTCAACGCCGCGAGCCTCGAGGCCGTATTTCCAACAGACCTGGTGTGACAACTGGCATCAGGTCATACTGAGCGCAGCAAGACAGGCAACCGCGACCGGTGCCGGCAACGAAGGGAATGGCCCGTATGAGCGACAGCCAATCAGTGCAACACACCGCCGGAGTGATCGCGCGCACCCTGCGCCTGATGCTGGGGGGATTGTTCTGCTGGATGACCTACACGGTCATGAGCGCTGAGACCACGCCATTTAATCTGACTGTACTCTGGGTGTTCGGAGGCATTCTGATCTTCTTCTTGCTCGTCCACCTCGTCATTTGCAGGTATGGGCCAAACCTACACCGCTGGCTGGGCGCGTTCCTCGTCGCGCTTCCCTTAATCGTGCTGTTCGTATTCGGCGGTCAGCCCGGCCGAGTGGCGGCCGTAGGTTACGTTGGAATCGCACTGCTGCTACTCGCCGCAAAGGGGAACAGCGCAAACGAGGTTCTATTCATTCCCGCCTTGCTG
The DNA here is from genome assembly GCA_039588935.1 of Gemmatimonadota bacterium. Lineage (GTDB taxonomy): Bacteria > Gemmatimonadota > Gemmatimonadetes > Gemmatimonadales > GWC2-71-9 > JBDGYW01. The sequence continues at coordinate 4,150 of JBDGYW010000203.1, forward strand.
TCAGGCAAAGCGACGCATCTCAGGTGTTTACTTCTCGCGCCGATAGATCTGGTGGAGCAGCATCTCGGAGGCCCGGGGGGGATGCCGGGATAAGGCTTGCGTACGCGGTAAAGGTGTAGGGGTGTAGAGCCGCGAGACAACCTCGGTAGTCGCCATCTCGGAATCCGGAATCTGCTATCACTAAGCGTTTTTCCGGTCCTGCCCGAGCAGATCCGGTTACCGGACTCCTCATAACCCATGGCATGTTTCCGATGCAACCAAGAGGCCATCACAAACCCTCGCTACCATGCTATGCGATATGGATTTATATTAATTCATATCATTTGCTAGCAGAGGGGGGGCAAGCACGATGGCCACCGTACAGATCAATGCGCGCATTGACGCCGCGCTCAAGAAAGCTCTGGATGAATACTGCCGTTCTCACGGGGTGGTGATGAATCACTTCATACAGAATGCGATCCTCGACCGGCTCGAGGAGATGGAGGACATCGAGGATCTCAAGGCGATCCGCCATGAGCCAACTCGGCCGCTGTCCGACGTTCTCTCCGAATTGAAACTCGATGGCTCGCTATAGGATCGAGATCAGCCAGTCAGCGGAAAGACAGCTGAGGAAGCTGCGCAAAGAGAATCAACGCCGCGTGGTCAAGGCGATGCTCGCGCTCGGCGATGATCCACACCCGAAAGGGTCACGAAACCTGACCGGCTACGAGGACGTGTTTCGCATTCGCGCCGGTCAGTTTCGCATCCTCTACAGCGTCTCAGGCAGGAGACTGATCATCATCATTCTGAAGGTCGGGCAACGAAAGGATGTGTATCGGTAACCATACCCTCACTCCGCCCGCAACGCCGTCAGCGGCGAGATGCGTGTTGTCCGAAACGCCGGGATCATCGCGGCCATCAATCCTACCACCAGTAAGAACCCAACTCCCCCGAGAATTGCCGTAAGGTCTAGCGGTTCAACTCCGTAAAGAAGGCTGGAGATGATTCGAGTGGATCCGAGCACGCCGGCCACGCCAAAGAGCAGTCCGAAGCCCACGATCCACAGAGCCCTTCGTAAAACAAGACGCAGTAGGCCGGATTGCCCCGCACCCAACGCAAGCCTGATTCCAAGCTCTCGCGTTCGCCTCACAACGAAGTAAGAGATCACTCCATAGATTCCCGCCGCGGCGAGCACCAATGCAAGGACCGAGAAAAGTCCGATCAGCATCGTATAGAACTCACGGCCCGACATGTCGGCTGCGAGGATCTGGCCCATCGTCCGGATCTCGGACACGGGCTGTTGCGCATCCACCGAAAGCACAGCCTCACGAACCGGACGAACCAACGCCGCGGGGTCGCCTTGGGCCATTACTGTGAGGTACATCCGCGCCCGTGCTCTCATGCTGAAGTCGCCATACGTTTCCGGACGGGCAACCCGTTCCGGGCCCCACTGGCGGACATTGCCCACGACACCCACAACCGTGAGCCAGGGTGGGTTGCCGCCGAACGCGTACCTCTTGCCCAACGGATCTTCGTCCGGCCAGAGTCGCCTGGCAGCTGCTTCATTGACAACCACACCAGGGTTCGTAGAGTCAACATCATCTGGAACCAACGTCCTCCCGGCAAGCAGCGGGATACCCATCGATTCGAAGTAGCCTCCTACGACTGAGGTCATCTCCATCAGAGTACCGTCCGACTCAGCACCGCTCGTGAGTTCGTCTTCCGTGAATACTCTGCCGTTGGTGCCGCCCCGGAGCGGCAGCTTGCTCACGACCGCCGCGTGGCGCACTCCCGGAATCGCTTCGAGACGCGGTATCAGTTCGTTGTGAAACGCTTGCCATTCGTCGGGCTGGTCATACCGTTCGCCACCCAAGGAAAGCGCCATGGTAAGGGTGTGCTCACGATCGAAGCCCTGATCCACATCGCGCAGCGTCGCATACGACCTGATCAGCAGGAGTCCGGCGTTTGCCAGAACGAGGCTGAGAGCAAACTGAGCGATGACGAACGTATTGCGCGTGCCAAAACGCGACCTGCCTTTCCTGCTCACCGGCTCACTTTCCTTCAAGGCATCAGTGAGCTGCGTGCGGGAAGCCGCGAGCGCTGGAGTGAGACCAAAGAGAACGCCCGTGGCGAGCGAAACTGCAACGGCGAAGCCCAGCACTTCGCCGTCGAGGCCGATAGCCTCCGTGCGTGGGATGGTGGGTGGCAGAAGCGTCTTGATGGCACTCAAACTCCAGTACGCCAGAATCAGCGCGGCCACACCTCCCGCCGCGGAAAGCAGCACACTCTCCGTTAGCAGCTGTTTCACCACTCGTCCCCGGCTGGCACCGAGCGACGCTCTAACTCCGATCTCGGTGCGCCGTGCGGCCGCCCGCGCCAACTGGATCCCGGCGATGTTGCCGCAGGCAATGAGGAGTACAGCACCGGCAGCCAAGAGCACCAGTATGATCTGGAACCCGGCATCGCCAAAAAGCAGAACATGTAGCGGAACTACCCTGACCCCCTGTTCTGTGTTGGTGTCCGGATACGCCTCTTCCAACCGCAAGCACACCTGGTTCAGGTCCTCCTGAGCCGTCTCCAACCGCACACCGTCACGCACTCGACCGATCACCTGATAGGAGAAACTCGTCCGGTTATACACCCACGGGTCTTCACGAAGTGGGATCCACGCCAGATACGGATCGTTCTGCCCCCACGGCGTCGGATGAACGAACCCTTCCGGCATGATCCCGATGACGGTGTGTGAAGTACCGTTGAGTTGGATCGTGTTTCCAAGCAGGTCCTGCTGTGCGCCGTACCTTTCCGTCCAAAGGGCGTGCGAAAGGACGACAACCGGCGAGCCCGAAAGGTCTTCTTCCGACAGGAAGGTTCGACCAACGGCCGGCGATACACCCAGCACGTCGAACAAACTGGCAGTGACGTGCGCCGCACGAATGCGTATTGGTCCCTCCCCGTCGGTGAGGTTCACGTTCGTGCCGCCGAACGCCCCCATAGACTCGAACGCCTGGCTCTGCTCTCGCCAGTCCAGGAAGTTGGGGTAGGCGGCTGGGCCAGTTCCGCCCCGGCGCGTGTTCGTGTTCCAGACGAACATCAGTTCAAAAGATTCCGGATGAGGCAGAGGCTCGAGGAAGACTGACTTCAGCACGCTGAAGATGGCGGTGTTCGAGCCTATCCCCAGTGCCAGTATAAGCACCGTGAGGATTGTCACGCCGGGGCTCTTCTTCAAGGTGCGCCAGGCGTAGCGGGTGTCTCGCGACAGATCGCCGACGAACGCCCAGGCTCCACCTTGTTGTCTCAACGCCACTTCCACCTCTTCGTGAGTGCGCGCGAGTTGCGACACCGGTTTGAAGCGGGCGGATCTGAGAATGTCTTCCACGACTTCGGAGGGCTCACCCAACCGCTCGACCACAAACTGCTCGGCTTCCTCTTCCGACATTCCGCCCAAAATCGCTTCGCGGTAGAGCGTCTCGAGATGTACTGCCAGCTCCGCCACGATGCGCGCCTCGCCCAGGTCCTTCAAATCCGGCAGATCGAGATTCTCTTCTACGTACCGTTCCCAATCAGGCATTGTTCGACTCCAGAAGATCGTTCACGACGCCAACGAATTCACGCCACGTCTTTTCCTGCGCAGCAAGCACCTTCTTTCCGGCAGTCGTGAGCCGGTAGTAGCAGCGCCTGCGCTCGCCAGCCCTCTCCATCCAGCGTCCTTTGATCCAGCCACTCTTCTCAATCCGATAGAGCACCGAGTAGAGGGTGGAAATGCGAAATTCTATGAGCCCCCCCGACCGTTGCTCGATCTGCTTGCCTATCTCGTACCCGTGGCTCTCCGATTCGTCCAGCATTGAGAGAATCAGCATCTCCATGCTGCCTTTTTTCATTTCCGGGCTGAACATGGCTCGCCTTTATTTCGCGTGGTGATATTTCGTGTGGTGGAATATATATGCGGGATGGATAGTTGGGAAGGGGGAGGGGAGTGCAGAGCGCAGAACGTAGAGTGGCAGCGGCGTGGGCGGCAGCGTCGAACAAGCCCGGACGTTCCGTCACACTTGCCGATCGCCGTCCGCCGAACATCTTTGCCGGAGCAGATCGTTTGTGCGGTCAAATCCTGAGCATAGGAGTCAATCCATGCGTCGCACGTTTCTTCCTCGCATGTCACGAGCACAGCGGTTTCCCGCCGGGGCAGCCGTACTCACGGCAGCGCTTGCTTCTGCGACCGCTCTGACCCTGGCCAACTGTGCCTCGAGCGACGGTGGTGACGCGAACGTGGTCGTATTGGTCGGAGGCGCACCTATTCACGGTGCCAATGGCCTTGCATTCGACGACGAAAATCGTCTCCACATCGGCAGCGCGATAGGGCGAGAAATCGTCGTGATGGATCCTAACTCCGGCGACATAATCGAGCGCCTTGGTGCAGACAGGGGAGTCGAATCGCCCGATGACGTGGTGTTCGGTCCAGACGGGTCGCTCTACTGGACCGCACTCCTCACCGGCGAGGTAGGACGTATGGCGCCGGATGGTTCGGTGAGAACACAGTACGTAGCCCCAATGGTCAATCCAATCACGTTCTCCGAAGACGGCCGCCTCTTCGTGGCCCAGGCATTTTTCGGCGACGGATTGTATGAGCTCGATCCGAAACTCGAAGATCCACCAAGATTGGTTGTGGGCATCGGGAATCCAGCCAACCACCTGAACGCCATGGCATTTGGCCCCGATGGCCTTCTGTACGCGCCGCGCCCCGTTCAGAACCAGACCGTGAGGATCAATGTCGACGAGGCGTCAGTCGAATTGTTTGCGGAGGACTTATCCGGAGCGTGCAAGTTTGACGCAGCAGGACGTCTCCACTTGGCTTCCAGCGATCGGGTCGTACGCTTCGATACCGACGGTCGCACGACAACGGTCGTTGCTGTAGTCTCCCAGCATTTGGACAACCTGGTCTTTGGCACCGACGGTAGTATCTATGTCTCGGACTACCGCGATGGCTCCGTGTGGGTCGTTACCCCCGACGGTGAGGAACGCCTATTGAGCCCTGGTGGGATGATAGCGCCCGGAGGGTTAGCCGTACACTCTGCGTCAGACGGAGGTGAGTCGATCTTCGTGG
>JBDGYW010000204.1:0-11295 GCA_039588935.1 Gemmatimonadota bacterium
CTCGACCAAAGTTTCCATATCGATGCCGTCGAGCAGTTCCATCACGTAATAGAATGTTCCGTCCTGGGCCAGGCCGTAGTCGTAGATGTCTACGGTATGCGGCGAGCACAGCGCGGCAGTGGCCTGGACCTCGTGTTCGAAGCGGTGGTTCAACCTCTCGATTTCGCCGGGCAACATGCCATTGAGGACTTCGGGTTTGATGAGCTTGACCGCTGCGGGCCGAGCCAACATGCGGTGGCTGGCCAGCCAGACCTCGCCCATGCCTCCACCACCCAGGTTCTCTTCGAGCGTGTAGCTGCCCATTGCGCGCGCCGCAGTGACCGACCTGCCCATCCTGTAAACCACGTGCGAAACAACCAGGCCCATGATAGCGGAAAACATCATGACGAGGGTCAAGATGGTTAGGGAATCCTCGGGAAGCTCGATAAGCCCAAGGCTCTGGATCAGTGCGCGGCTGAGCGGGGCCACAGCCGCGGCCAGCAGGATCATGACGTAGGTGGACCGCGACCGGATGGGCAAGAGGGCGGGGAAAAAGACCACCCAGGCCTGGTTGAGAGAGAAATAGGCCACCGGCGTGAACTCGTCGGTGACCAGGGTCACACACTCACCGACGGTGGTGTACAATGCCGCATAAACCCCGAAACCCAAACCCAGGGCTACGAGTATCCGGGGAGGAAACTTGCGCCGGTGCACTATCCAGGCGACGCACAGCGAAACCACGATCATCTGGGCATCGTAGCCGATTTCGATAGCGCTGTAGCCGTCCTTGAGGACCACCGTCATCCTGAAGATATCTCCAAGAGCCACAACAACACCAAATAAACCTATTCCCGCGGAGATCAGGCACAGGATGATGATTCTCTTGAGAACGATATCGGTGATGTCCGAAGGCAGGGTGTCGGTTTTGCTCGGTGTTACACCGGCTTTGCGTATGAATTGTGTCTCTAGGGACATCTCGGTGTATCTCCTGTCTTCGCCCCTACCCAGTAGGCATCATTGGGGAACGGCTCTCGCAGCCGTTGTTTGTGTTCTCAAAAACTCTGAAACCGAGTTTGTCCAAGTGGAGCGCCATGCTTTGCTCCCGGATGTCGTGGAGGCGTCTTCCTCGTACCAGGATCATGACGTCGTGCCCACCTTGATGGAGCTGCGAGGCGCACACTCTACCGATCACGCCCGCACCGTATGTCAGGATTTCTACTCACTACTACTCGTCGTCTCGGTCACGACAATAGTCCGATCGCCACTCCCTGGATGCCTCAGGTCCTGGAAACCTCCGAGGCTGGGCTCGCCGCGAATATACGGTCGGGTGTTGAAGCTTCAAGCACGCAATATTGTATCGACGCGAAAGCTGGCACGCCACACGATTGCACTGACGGAGAAGCGAATGGGGCGGACTGACCGGTGCAGGGAACCTTCCCGCGCGCGGCGCGGGACCGTACATTCGCACCTCTAGCTCTACTTCAACTGGAGGTGAAAGGTGGACAGTGGACAAAATGGAAATATGGGCAACGTGGTGGACCTGGCGGATCACCAGGTTGTGTCCCTTATGGCGGCGATTCTGCTGACGGCTGAACCGGGGGCGTCGGCAAAGAATGGCAATCGAGAGGACGCCGTAGATGAGGCATGGTGGATCTATGCGAGGGCAGTTGGAGCGGTGGACCTGCAGACATGGATGGCCACGAAAAGTCCGGCGGCGGCGATGGAGGACGGGGTGGGAGACGTCTGAACTGCTGCAATCAGGTTTAGCCGGCTCCGGTAATGGCCTCGAGGCGATAGGGTGATAGTAAAGGGGGCAGCGTGAGTGAACAGACTAGAGAACTGACGCGCTTTGAGTTACTACAGCTTCCGCTGCACGCCTTGTTGGCCATTTGCGGCTTTGTTGCATGGCTCGGAACTGAGCGCGGGTCCCCCGTTCCCGATATAGAATCACCCCACTCTGTAGCTGGCAGGCATCCCGAGATTGGTCATCGTGTTGAGAACCCTGCATGCGAGTTGGACCTCCGCCCGTTGGCCCGCTAGGGTGCGACTGCTCATGCATCGACCGATGATTGTCTTGTACCGGTAGATCGCGTTCTCGATCATGCTGCGCTTACTGTGATTGTCTTGTACCGGTAGATCGCGTTCTCGATCATGCTGCGCTTACTGAAGCCCGACCGCTTGTGCCACTCGCGACGACCGATTCTGCAGATGGAGCGGATGTTACGGTTCCTCTCCTTCAACGCGTCCGACGGTGTTGGACTTAGCCGCGCGCCGCGTCCAGGTGGGATGAGCACACTCACGGCTCGTCCCTCACCCTGCGCATGAGCGGCTTCGTAAACACCCTCGGTATCGTAGGAACCATCTGCAGAGACGGAAGTCACTCGACCGTTGACTTGCTCGAGCAAGACGGGAACCCGAGTGCAATCATGAGTTCGACGACTGGTCAGATCCGAGGCAACGATCTCGCCAGTGTTCGCGTCAACCGCAATGTGCAGCTTCCGCCAGGCCCTTCTCTTCGGTGGCTTCCGCAGATTGCCGATGTGAACCCTGAGACCCGTACTGTCGATGAGCAGGTGGATAGGTCGATTGCTCGCGACCGCACAAAACGGGATTTCACCGAGCGTTTTGTGCCGCCGGGAAAGAGTCGTGTGGTCGGGAATAGGTATCTCCACCTCAAGCATGTCTGCCAGGGAACGCAGGAATCCTTCGGTCTGTCGTAGCGGCAGGTGAAAGACCATGCGGCTCGTCAGGGCTGCCTCAATCGCAATGTTTGCGTAGATGCGTTGGCCGCCGGGTCTGCCGCTGGTTGGTGCCCGCCAGGAGTTGATGGCGTCGTCGGAAAACCAGATGGTGAGGTCGCCGCGTCTGCGTAGACCCGCTTCGTACTCAGGCCAATTGCGAATCCGGTATGGGGATTGGGCGTACTTCTACTGGCTCCGTTTCGGATACTTCATCGGTGGCGACTCCGGATCAGGGCATCGCCTCAATGATGCACCGGAACCCGGAGCCATGCACCAACGCCGCGTTGCGATATCGTTGAACCAGGATGTCGATCACATCCCCGTCTTGGTCCACTGCTCGCCACCGGTAGTGCAGCTCGCCCCTGATCTTCACGAATACCTCGTCGAGGTGCCACACATCGCCTAGCCGCCCCTATCGACGCTTGATCTCCCGAACAACTCGGTCCGGATTCCTCTTCTTGCTCATTGAACACTCCTTACATTCGATGCATTCTACTTAAGAGTGTCCACAAATCTCGAGCCGAAATCTGTCCCACTACTGCTGACGGGATACAGTGGTCAGATAGTTGGCCTTCAGGATGCAACAGACTTGCCGCACATCACTACTGAGATGGTGCGCAGGGGCTATACCGACGAAGAGATAACGAAGATCTGGGGTGGGAACCTCCTCCGGGTTTGGCGGGAGGTTGAGCGAGTGGCCTCGGAGGTTCAGTCGAGAGATTTATAGGCCACTATTTCTCAGACGGTTCTTGTAAATCCTTTCAATTGAGGACGATCCATGCGCTTTCACAAGCTTGCTCTTCTCGCTCTCATCCTGGTCCCGCTCATCCTTTCCTGCGGCGGACAACACGCAGACATGGTTCTTATAGATGGTGATGTATACACCGTTGATGAGGATCAACCCTGGGCCCAAGCCATCGTCATCAACGGAAATACGATAACCGCCGTTTTTGAGAACGCGGCCGACGCCGAGCCCTACATCGGACGGAACACACGCGTGGTAGACCTCGATGGCAAACTGGCCGTGCCCGGGTTCATCGATGCTCACGTTCACTTCAGGGGATTTGCCGCCCAGCAGCACGATATCATGTTGATGAACGTCGCTAACGACGAGGGGCTGCTCGAGGAGTTGAGGCGAGTCGTTCCCCTGGTGGGAGATGGGGAGTGGATTACAGGAGGAGACTGGTCAGGCGCCATTCAATGGCTGGCTGGATCCGGTGAACTCAACGAAGAGGGACCGGTAGACCGTTGGGAGCCCGACCGGTTTACCATCGACGACCTCACAGCGAACAACCCCTGTCTCCTCAACAGCTACGACAGGGACCTCTACCTGGCCAACACTGCAGCCCTGGAGGCCGCGGGGCTCTTGGCGATTCCCCTAGAGGGCATGCAGTTGATAGAAGGCGTGCCAACCGGCCTCATCTTCCGTGGATCGCCGGCAATCGAACGTTTGAGAAGTGTGGTGAAGCCGAAATCCGAAGAGCGGATTCTGAACGAATATCGGACGGGGCTTCAGGCGTTGGCGGAGATGGGCATCGTGGAGATCCATGACATGTTCCGGGATTTCTCCGAGGTCGAGCGCTACGTACAACTCCAGGAGAGTGGCGAGCTGACGGTCAGGGTATGGGTTCGGCCCTGGCTCGACCTGCAGGAAGAGATGTTCGAAAGAGACCTGGCCATGGGTGCCCACCCAACAACGGGGGAACGTGATTACTTCCTCCGCTACGGCGGTTTCAAGAGTGCCAACGATGGTTTCCTCGGCTCGAGGGGTGCAATGCTGTTCGAGCCATACTCAGATCGGCCCGACTACAAAGGCCACTACCAGGAGTACAACAGCGACGCCGATCGGCCTGGTAGCCTGGTGGGTAATCCCGAGGTCTTCTACAACTACTGCGAGGCAGCAGTCGAACACGGCTTCTCGGTCGATGCCCATGCCATAGGAGACCGTGGCGTTTCCGAAGTAATCGACGTATTGGAACGGATTCAGCAGGATCTCGATGCTGACATGAGCATGTTCCGCATCATCCATGCAGAGATCGTCCAACCTCGAGAGTTCGAGAGGATGAAGGCCCTGAACCTCATCGCGGAAACGAACCCCAGCCAAATTGCCGACGACATGCGTTGGCTGATTCACAGGCTGGGCCTCGAACGAGAGAAGCTGGCCTTCCCGTTTCGAACGTTCATCGACAAGGGCGTCGTCATGAACTTCGGATCTGACATACCCGGAAATGCCGGGGCCATCTTCTTCAGTCATCCCAAATACGTGCTCAACGCAGCCGTAAACCGGACGAACAACGACGGAGAGCCGGAGGGTGGTTGGCTGCCGCACAACAAAATCTCCATCGAAGAAGCAATGCGGGCATTCACATACTACGGTGCCTACGCATGTATGAGAGAAGATTCAGTTCGTGGCTCCATCACATCCGGAAAGTTGGCTGACATCACCGTCATCGACAGGAACATCATTGAGAACCCCGACGATCTGCTGAATCTGGAAATCGAAATGACGATTGTGGATGGCAGAATCGTTTTCGAGCGCTGACCGAAAAACGTTTGTGGATAAACGACTATGAAATCAACGGCCAGAAAACTCACTCCTTCGATGATTCTACTACTCTTGGGTATGACACCGATACCACTTAGCGCCACCCAGGGTGAACAAGAGCGACACAAGGTCATCATAGATGCAGACATGGGACAGTTGAACGACGATGCGGTCGTTCTCTTTATGCTCGCCAACTCGGATAACATCAACATTTTGGGCCTGACAATCGTCGCCGGCAACACCTGGGTGGAGGAAGGCACCGCATACGGATTGCGCCAGTTGGAGGTAATCGGCAGAACCGACGTTCCCGTCTCGATGGGTGCAAATGAACCGCTCATGGGAAGTCGGCAGTCTTCGCTGAGCGCAGAAGAGACCTTATTTGGCAACGTCGAATACATGGGTGCTTATTCCCGATCCAAACCGAGTTCCTACCTGGAAATCGGTCGCGAGCCTTACGGAGGTTATCCGCAGGTAAAACCCTCAACTGAAAACGCCGTTGATTTCATTGTGCGCCAAGTGTTGGAGAATCCGCACGAGGTAACTCTGTTCGTCATTGGCCCCACCACGAACATCGCTCTGGCAGTTAGGAAGAACCCGGAAATTGTACCGCTCATAAAGAGCGTTTATTACATGGGCGGAGCCATCGACATTCCCGGTAACACTTCGCCGGCAGCTGAATTCAATTGGTGGTTCGACCCTGAATCCGCCAAGATCTGTCTGCGCACTCCATTCATTGAACAGATCGTGGTTCCAAATGACATCGCTGAACGGGTCTATTTCACAAAGGAACAACACGACCGCATTTTGGAAGCTCCGGAAACTCCCCTAACCCGCATGTACAAGGAGCTTAGGGAGGCCAGGTGGATTTCCAACCCTGATCGGCGCTCCTACGTCTGGGATGCCATCACAGCCGCGGCTTTTCTCAGGCCCGAGATAGTGACAAGAATGGAAGAACGATTCATCGATATCGATACCAACATGGGTCCCAACTACGGAAGATCCGTCGGGTATCACGAATCGCGCAGACGCTCATTCGACCATCCTGAAAATTTTCCAGCAGGAACTCAGAAAGTGAAAATCATTTTTGATATAGATCGTGAAGCGTTCTGGGATCTCTACGTCGACTTGCTGACGAAGCAATGAGGAGTTGGAGAGTAACTGCTCATACTGGTCCAACGATCAACACTGCTTACCGACGCCTGCGAAGAGCGTGCTCAGCCGAGCAGGTCGCTGAACGCCGCAAAAAATGCTCGGTGCTCAGCCTCCAGACCGTAGGAAATCCGCAGGTGGCGAGGTAATTCCCACTCGTCGCCACTGCGGACATAGATCTTGCGATCTAGCAGGGCCTGTCGGATTGCTCCTGCTCGTTCCCCCACTTCAACGAGAATGAACGTCGGGGGTCCGGACATGTATTTGAGCCCCATCTGTCTGAACTGTTCTTCGAAGTAGGAGCGCGAATTCTGGACATACTCCCGCGACCGCAGGACATGCGCATCGTCTTGGAGAGAGGCGGCCGCAGCTCCATAGCCGGCCATATTGGTGCTGGTTGGGCCACAACCGAATGCCGAGAGCTTCCGCATGATGTCGGGATGGCCCATCCCGTACCCACAGCGTAATCCTGCGAGCGCATATGCCTTTGAAAACGTCCGCGTTACCAACACGTTGTCGTAGCCGGCCTTCAAGAGATCGAGACCGGTTCTGCCCTCAGAGCAGAAGTGGATGTACGCCTCGTCGATGAGAAAGAGCACGTCTCTTGGAAGGGCATCGGCGATCCTCACCAGGCCGGAATAGTCGAGCATTGTGCCGGTGGGATTGTTCGGTTGCACGAGATAGAGGAGTTTTGTGTTGTTGCCCACCGCATTCAGAAGCCCATCGACGTCGTAGCTACCATCTTCGCGCAGCCTGACCCACTTGATGTCCGCTCCCAGCGCCGTCGCGAAATCCGGTGTGCTGCGGAAAGTTTCAAGAGTGGAAACGACGTTCCCGCCATTCCTCACGTACACGAGTGGTGCGAGTTTGAGAAGCTCCCCAGACCCAGTTCCAACAAGGATCCAGTCTTCATCGATTTCCAGGTGGTCCGCCAGTATTGGGCGAAGCAAGATGGAATCGGCGTATCGGCTGGATACGCGGACACCCTCGCATGCAGCCTCTACTGCTCTCGGTGATGGTCCAAGTGGATTCTCGTTGCGATTTAACCGGATCGCGTCTGGAGGAAATCCCATTGAGTAGTCGATACCCTGTTGAGTCCTTGCCCCGCAGGTATCGACGTCGAGTGGTCTCAAGAAGGGAACAGCGGCAGCGGCGAAGCCGGAGTACTGCAGAAAGCCGCGTCGAGAGATGCTCATTGGGATTCTCCTGGCAGTTCGACAAATGGTTAAGTTCAGCACCGGCCGAAAGCTGCGATTTCGGTACCATCCAACAGCCACAAGGATAACGCAATGGCACGTATCAGAGTGATTGCGCTCCCGATGCTCCTCCTAATAACAGGTCTGGGCGCCACGTGCGACAGCACGGAAACCAAGCCGCCTCAGCACGATGCCGAAGCGCGGCTGGAACAGCTCGGAATAGAGCTGTACGACCCGCCGGACCGCGTCGGGAACTATGTAGGCGCAGTTCGGATCGACAATCTGGTTTACGTCGCCGGTCACGGACCACGACTGCCCGAGGGCGGCTACGTGATCGGGAAGGTCGGTAGGGACATCGACCTGGAAGCGGCACAACAAGCCGCACGGCTCACGATGATAGATATGCTGTCCTCATTGAACGCTGAAATCGGCACATTGAACAACGTCTCACGAATCGTAAAGGTGACCGGTATGATCAACGCCGTCGACACGTTCGGAGATCACCCTCAGGTGATGAATGGCGCGTCAGATCTTCTGATAGACATCTTCGGTGACGCCGGCAAACACGCTCGGAGTTCGGTGGGTGTGTCATCGCTCCCAATCGGAACCCCAATCGAGATCGACATGGTCGTGGAGATCATCAATGACAAAAAATGATAATCTGGTTACCAGACGATCCGTCCTGAAAGCTGGAGCCGCACTCGCTATCGGGAGTGGCGCTCCGCTGACCGCGGCTGCTCATCAACAAAACGATCCATTGAGAGCGCTACAGGGAGCGTCGGCCAGCGTGCTGACCGACGCGCTGGGCAGAGCTGGCTACGATCCCAGGAAACAGGTCATGTCGACCGACATTAAGCCGGTAACGAAAGGTGGTCAGACGATAGTCGGCCCGGCAGTGACCACCAAATGGGAGACGTCATATGCGGGTGCCGAACCCAACGCAGTTAAACGTTTTGTGTTTCAGCCGCTCGACGAAGCGCCGGCGGGTTCGATCTGGGTGGTGGCGAGCGGTGTCGGACGGCTCTACAGCATGTTCGGAGAGTTGATCGTGATGGCGTGTGCGCGTAACGGGATGGTCGGTGCTGTAACCGACGGAGGATGTCGCGACATTACGGGCACCGATGAACTGAACTTCCCGGTTTTTGCCAAGGGGACGGTCCTGCACGGACCGGGCAATGTCATACGCCCAGTTGGAGCAAATGTCGAGGTTGTATGTGGAGGCGTGAAAGTTCGTCCTGGCGACATCATAGCAGCGGATGTCGACGGAGTCCTGGTAATACCGAAGGAAGCGCTACCCGATGTCGCCCGTTTCAAACAGGAGCTTGTCGAGGAGGAAATCGAGGTACGACGAAGAATTGAAAACGGAGAGCCATTGGCATCCGCATATTCGTACAGGTGAGGAGATAGAGATGAAAACCCGGAAGATCTTGTTCGGCACCATGGTGACTGCCATGTCCACTCTCGCGTGTGGAGGAGAAGAATGCGCACCGGAATCCGAGGAATGGAGCCTCGACCGACGCTCGTGGCACATCGGTGCGGTCACCGCAATGTCCGAGATGGTTGACTATGGGGTAAAGAGAATCGCGTTGAGCGCCACTCTTCCTCCCGACGAAATGGACGATTTCATTGGTTACGCAGTCGAGGCCGCGGCCAGTTACGATGTCCCGGTCTTCAGGGAATCGGACTTCCTTGTTACCGACCTATTTTCGGCCGAGCTCACGGACGGGAGGGACGTCCTCCTCATCTGTCACGACTCCACGTATCAGCAGTACTTGGATTTGAAGACCGAGAAGCAGCGGCTAATCGACGCGGGGGATTACGAGAGTGAGGCTCGAACCGAGATAGCCCGGAAGTTCGGAAGGCTATTGAGCTACACCGAAGCCGCAATCGAGAGGGAGTTGGTCAACTAGGGAGTACCGCCGAGTTCATTCCCGCGGAGGCTTACGCCTCCAGGGGATAGACTTACGCGAGATTTGATCTCTAAGCCTCATCTACTCAGCGGCCGGAGAGTGACGCCTTGAGCACACTCCACCGCTCCACCACTTCCTGGTAATGAGCGCGAGCTTCGTCGCAGTCGGCAATCATCCGCTGGGTCGGCGGCACCTCAGCTTCTTACAGCTCCATCATTGCATTGACCAGACTCGTCTGTAGACTCCTCAGAGTCTGAGGCCCCGTCTCACCAAAGTACCTGGCGTACATGGCGGCCAGGCCGGTGAGGGGCGGGGGTAGTGAATTCAAGGCAGCCTTGGCCTCGTAGTTGCAAAGCATAAGGGGTCGAGACCTACTGATTCTCGGTCAGTGTGTTGTTGTCGTGTGGCTCAGTTTGCAGACGGCTGCAGATGACTGTTGCTTGGTCAGTTGTGATACCAAGAGTCGGCCACACGCACCTGATCGCCCACCGCCTTGCGATGGGTGCACGAGCGTGCAACGTTCCATACACGTTCGGTTGCCCGATGTCACCGAGCACCGCCTACTCCTGCGTCTAGCCTAGTCTAATCCTGGGTACGGCGCCGTCGCATTTTTTGAGGCGTTTCGGGAAGCAAGGAGAATCCTATGACTGACGAAATTCACAACGGAGTGAGTGACTCCAATCCAAGAAGGATGCGGTTGGTAGTCATTGGATTGGCGGTGACTTATGTAATGACTTTCCTGAGCGGTTTTTTGCAGGCAACACAGTTCAATTTTGTCAATTACATATTCTTTTCCCTTTTGTTCATTGGAGGGATTCTATTGATAAGTGTGACGGTCAAATCAGAGGCAACTGGAATGAAAAGAGTGGTTTTGATTCTGACGGGAATCTCATCGACACTGCTGTTCATATTCTATGTCGCTTATGAATGGTTTAGGCTCAAAGGCTATGGCGATCTTGAAGGTTCGGTAGAAGGCCTCCTCTATTTGACAACGTTGTTGTTTTGGATCCTGGTAATAGCAAGCCTGGTTTTGATAAGGAGAATAGAAGGCTGCAATTCCGTAAGCGCCTAGCGCGTATTGAACCATGCCCTTGAAATTCTCCGGCAAGAGCGCCTCGATATCATCGACGGAGGTAGTGCTGGGTAGTTCTGTAGACGCGTGGTTGAGAAGTCCCTCACCTTTTCCCTCACATCCGCTGGCTGGTTTAAGGGCTACCTGCGGTTCGGACAAGACCTACTGATTCTCGGTCAAAGTGGTGTGAGAGTATGTGCGGCGCTAAGGGAATACGTCCGGAACCCAAAGCTATCGACACGCCAGTGCAGTGCTCAGACAGGCGGCAGACCGTATACCTATGACATTCATTGAGGCTCGCACGGCGATTTCCTGGCCGTTGCAGGACGCCTAACGAGTGCTGCCGAACCGCTTCCCCTTTGGAGGTCGCCTGGCGGAATTCTTGTTGGCCGCTATTCGGCCGCGTGGGGATTTGAACAGCAGCTTGCAGCCCACGGAACAAATTGCTAATTCGCGGAGCGATACATGAAGTGCGTGTTACGTCAATTTGATGTCTCTACACGTCAACGGAAAACGTCACTGGAGGGTGTTTGATTCTCAGCTGCGCCAGACTGCCAGTCCTTAAATCTTCGACTGACACCGACGTAGCAAACAGGCCCGGCAGGACTCGTTGCGAAGCAGAGCGAGGATCGGCCACGGGCCGACCGCAGCTCCACCTGCAACCCCCGGTTTTGGAGAGCAGCACTGGCGTGACTGCAGCGTT
>JBDGYW010000205.1:0-9216 GCA_039588935.1 Gemmatimonadota bacterium
ACCCGGTCCGCCGCCAACCATTCCCATTCTCAATCTTCTATTCATGGTCACGCACCTTTCAGCTCAGGCGTATTTCGTCTTTCCTCTGCTGTGTCTACAGGCTTGTTATAACTCTGAGATCTGTGCAAAAGCAAGGCAGGCCCAAAATGCTATCACCAGATCATGGAGCCCCTTTCTTCTTGGACAGTGAATCGGGAAAACATGAAAGGGTAGAGGAGAGGGGGCATCGATATGGTCCTGGATTTCTTCAAATGCACCTGATGCACCTTTAGCTGCGGGGAAAGTGCACAGAGTTCTACGATACGTTCCGCCTCTCTGGCTTGTTCATCGATGTCAGCACCATTATTGGTGCGATTGACTGTGATACCCTCAACCTCGAAAACGCCGCCATTGAGAAGCATGTAAGCGATTGCGTGTTGATCGTCCAATTCATTGTTCGCATCGGTATCCAGAAGGATTCTGATCTTCTCTGCGGCCGGCGACTCCGATTGTGTCGAACAGGCACCAGTAATAATTGATCCCAAGGCAATAATGAAGAAGACATTGCGTACGCTCATATCAGGCTCCATACCGTCGCAGGCTGTTCTGCGGTCGAGCACCTCAGTAGGGATTTTCTACGCCGCCTGCCAAGTATGACTCTCCGCAATGGACCTGTCCATTGTCTTTGCCTCTTGCTGCGTCATTCCGTATGAACTCGAACGGCCACCCTGGCGGATCCCAAACGGAGCGACATCTTTCTCGTGCTGATGCAGCAGCCACACGCTCGAAGGACGGATACGGGAGGAGCAAATGACATCGCGCCTTTTTTCCGCCACACTCGTTGTTTTCGTGGCGGCCTGTGCAGGTGACAACACCACGTATGAGACAGAACTGTTGTCCGTGCTGGAGGACAAGATCCGCGGAGGCTGGGCCGGCCAGATGATCGGGGTGAGCTTCGGTGAACCTACCGAGTTCCGCTACCAGGACAGGATTATCCCGGAGGAAGAGCTGCCGACCTGGCGGCCGGAGATGGTGGCCAGCACCCTCAATCAGGACGACTTATACGTGGACATGACCTTTGCGGCCGTCCTGGACGAGAAGGGGCTCGGTGCCACCACCGACGACTTCGGGGCCATGTTCCGGGAGGCCGAGTATCGCTTATGGCACGCCAACCTGGCCGCGCGTCGAGCCCTGAGGCGCGGAGTGCCGGCGACGCTCAGCGGCACGCCGGAATACAACGCACACGCCAATGACATTGACTTCCAGATCGAGGCGGACTTCATCGGCCTGATGAGTCCTGGATTGCCCCAGGCGTCCAACGATATTTGTCTGCGCGCCGGCCGGGTCATGAACTACGGCGACGGCATCCTCGGTGGCGTTTTCGTGAGTGGCATGTACGCAGCGGCCTTCTTTGAGAGCGATCCCCGCAGGATAGTCGAGGCGGGCCTGGCGACCCTGCCGCCGGAGAGCCCGTATGCCCTGCTCATCAGCGACGTGCTCGAGTGGTCGTTGGTGCACCCCGACGACTGGACCGAAGTGTGGCGACTCATCGACGAGAAGTGGGACGGGCGTGAACCGTGCCCCAGCGGTGCACTGACCCCGTTCAACATCGACGCCAAGATCAACGGCGCCTACGTTGCCCTGGGTCTGCTTTACGGCGACGGCGACTTCTATGAAACGATGGCGATAGCCACGCGTGCCGGCCAGGACTCCGACTGCAACCCGGCCAGCGCCGTTGGGGTCCTGGGAGTGGTACTGGGCTACAGCGGCATTCCCGAGGAATTCACGAGCGGAATAGATGCAATCGCCGACGAGGAATTCTCCTATACCGACTATACGTTCAACACAATCGTCAGCAGCACCATGAATCGAGTAATCGCGTTGGTTGAACTCAATGGCGGACACGTCGATGGAGACCGCATCACGATCAAGACCCAAACTCCGGTGCCGGCGCAAGTCGAGATATGGGACGATTACGGGAGCCCGGTGGAGAGGGTAACTATCGATGACCCTCGCTGGACTTTCAGCGGTGAGTGGGAGAACGTGCGGGGGATGGCGCGCTTGACGGGCGCCCATGGAGCGGAGGCTTCGATCGGGTTCGAGGGCACCGGCGCAGTTCTTGGTGGTACCTATTTATCGTCTGGCGGCACTGCCGATGTGTACCTCGATGGTGAGTTGCACCGTACGGTCGATGTCTATTCCGATGAAGATGCGAACAAGTATGGCGAGTCGGTGTGGCACGCTTTCGGCCTAGAGGAGGGCGAACACCAGTTGCGGGTGGTAGTGAGAGGGGAATTGTACCAGGGGATTGACGGGGACGAGTCGACTGGAACCGATATCTCGCTGTCATATTTGGTCGTGTTCAGATAGCACCAGATAGTCGCGGGGCGACACAACATGAGTTCCTGACCGACCAGTAGCAACGAAGGAGGTTTGCAGTGCTTGTCGTCGAATCCTATCCGATCGCGGTGTCCTTGTGTTTCATCACGATGTTGTGCTGGGGGTCGTGGGCCAATACCCAGAAACTGGCCAGCAAGGAATGGCGGTTCCAGTTGTTCTACTGGGATTATGCGATCGGCGTGTTGCTACTGTCGCTGGTCTTCGCATTGACGTTGGGCAGCTTCGGTTCTGGCGGCAGACCTTTCCTCGCGGATCTCGGCCAGGCCAGCGGTAGCGCAGTCCGGTCTGCACTCCTGGGTGGGATCGTGTTCAACCTGTCCAACATCCTGCTGGTGGCTGCGATCGACGTTGCCGGCATGGCGGTGGCGTTTCCGATCGGCGTGGGTCTGGCCTTAGTGCTCGGTGTGATCATCAATTACGTAAAGCTACCGGTGGGCGATCCGGTGCTGCTGCTGGTTGGTGTGACCGGGGTAGTGATCGCGATCGTTATCGATGCGCTCGCCTACCGTCGGCTTCCGACCGAAAAGCAGACCACCGCTAAGGGAATCCTGATCTCGATTTCGGCGGGCGTGCTGATGGGTTTCTTCTTCCGGTTCGTCGTGGCCTCCATGGCGACCGACTTTGCGAATCCAGAACCCGGACAGCTAACTCCATACACCGCGGTGTTCTTCTTCTCGGTGGGACTTCTGCTCAGCAACTTCGTGTGGAACTCCATCGTGATGAAGAAGCCATTTGTGGGCGACCCGGTACCGTACCGCGACTACTTTACCAAGGGCAACGCCAGACTCCATTTGGTTGGCATCTTGGGCGGGATCATCTGGAGCATAGGCATGTCGTTCAGCATTATCGCATCCGGAGCCGCCGGTCCATCAATCTCATACGGTCTGGGGCAGGGGGCGACTTTGATCGCTGCCCTATGGGGCGTCTTCATCTGGAAGGAGTTCAAGGATGCCCCCGAGGGCACCGGCAGGTTGCTCACGCTCATGTTCCTCTCTTACATCGTCGGTCTCGGCCTGATCGTTTACGCCGGTACCTGATCTAAGACCGCCAGAAGCCAGGGGTTCGAAAATGGGCAGCGGAATCGTTGTAGTGGGCAGCTCCAACACTGACATGATCATCAAGGTAGATCGGATTCCGAAGCCGGGCGAGACGGTGATCGGGGGCGAGTTCTCCATCGCTGCGGGTGGTAAGGGTGCGAACCAGGCGGTGGCGGCTGCGCGCGCCGGTGGAAAAGTGACATTCATCGCGAGGGTGGGCGATGACATGTTCGGCCAGCAGGCCATGGAGGGGTTCGTCGCGGACGGCATCGACGCGAGCCATGTTATCCGGGAGTCGGACGCGCCGTCGGGTGTGGCGTTGATCTTCGTCGACGAGCATGGCGAGAACAGTATCGCGGTGGCATCCGGCGCTAACGCACGGCTGACTCCAGAGGACGTACTGTCGGCGCGCGATGCGATAACGTCCGCCGATGTTCTCGTGGCGCAACTGGAAACTCCGCTGGACACGGTGCACGCGGCGGTGGATCTGGCGGCCAAACACGGTGTGCGAGTTGTTCTGAATCCCGCGCCGGCCCGACACCTTCCCGAGGAAATCCTCCGACACGTATCGGTACTGACGCCGAATGAGACCGAGGTGGAGCTGCTGACAGGCATCGAAGTCTCGAACGACGCTGCGGCTCTCGCGGCGGCGGAGAGGCTGAACGCCGTCGGTGTCGAGGCGATCTTGATAACCCTGGGATCGCGTGGGGCATTCATTTTCGACTCGGATCACGCAGAGCTGGTGCCCGGCTTCAAGGTGGAGGCTGTGGACACCACCGCCGCCGGTGATGTGTTCAACGGTGCCCTGGCCGTCGCGCTAGCCGAGTGTAGCCCCCTCCCTAAGGCAGTACGGTTCGCCAACGCTGCAGCGGCGCTTTCAGTCACCAAGCTGGGCGCACAGCCCTCCGCACCTACCCGGGAAGAGATCCAGCGGATCGCTCGGGTGGCGGAGGAGACAAGACAGTAGAGTCTGCCTCGAAGTACGACATGACCATGCACGTTCTTCCGCTTCATCCGTCGAGCAATACTCTCTGCCGGCGGGTGCCTCAGTGGGTTAAACATTCTCCACAACCATACCTAGGAGTAGTGTACGCGATGCCAATGATTCCAACCGGGGTTCTCTTTGATCTCGACGGAACCCTGCTCGATAGCGAGCTCACTCACTTCGAACTATGTCAAGAAGTGGCAAGGACTTTGGGGTACTCTCTCACCCAAGACCAATACGACGAGTTCTTTCGCGGAAAAGCCGATTATGAGGTGTTCGTCGAGATGGCAGAAGGGCGTGAGGATCAGGTTTCGGATGCGATCAGCAAGAAGCAGCAAGCCTTCCTCGAACGGCTGAAGTCCAACCAGGTCCCCCCGGTGCCCGGTGCCGTGGAATTCGTGCGGCAATTGACCGAGCAGAACGTCAAGTTAGGTGTTGTAACCAGCGCCACTCGTGCGGAGTTGCTTCAGGCAATCGAGAATCTCGGGTGCTCAGACTGTTTTGACGTGTTAGTGAGCGCTGAATCGGTCACACTTGGCAAACCCAATCCCGAGCCATACGAGAAGGCCGCCATTCTGCTGGGCGTTCCACCGCATGAGTGTCTGGTGTATGAAGATTCTGTTGCGGGTATTGTGGCAGCGGATGCTGCGGGTATGAATGTTGTTGCCGTTGGCCCGCGGAACGATACGGGCCTAGCGGCTGGCGCAATGATCGGCATTCCCGACTTCAGAGAACACAGGTTACCCGGACTTCCAAAGGACACCTACTGATCGATGTCGTAGCACAAGGAAAGGACCTCATCAAGGAGGGCATGTCAATGAAACAACCTGTCATGAAGCGTAGGGAATTCGTCGGGACACTTGCGGCGACGGCCGCCATGCTTGAACCTGCCACCGTCGAATTCACGAGACGCCAGGTGCAGGAGGAAGGAGCCCACATGAAAGTCGGCCTCTACAGCATCACCTTTCTTGGGATCTGGTACCAGGGCGAAGGTTTGCCACTCGAGGATTTCATTCGACGCGCAAAGCAGTATGGGTACGACGGCGTGGAGTTCGATGGCAAGCGACCCCACGCGAACCCGCTGGACATGCCCACGAGCCGCTGTCGTGAGCTGCTGCACATTGCCGACGGCGAAGGCCTCGAGATCTTCGGCGTCGCGGCGAACAACGACTTCTCCAGCCCGATCCCGGAACGTCGTGAATGTCAAATCAGCTACGTGCGCGACCTCATCCGCGTTACGTCAGATCTGGGTGCAAAGACACTGCGCGTATTCTTCGCATGGCCAGGCGTAACACGGCATGGTCAAGAAATCGCGCAATACGAGATAGCAAAACAGGTGTGGCAATTCACCCACGAACAGTTCTCCGCCGATGAAACCTGGGGCTGGTGCCGCGACGGACTCGTCGAGTGCGCGCGCTACGCGGCCGACGCAGGCGTAACACTGGCGCTACAGAATCACGATCCTGTGCACGAGGATCACCACGACGTGTTGCGCATGGTGCGCGAAGTAGACTCACCTGCCCTAAAAGTCTCGCTCGATCCCTGGGGCCTGCCGGACAAGTCTCCGGAGTACGCCCTCCAAGCGGCGCGCGACGTCGGCCCGCTTCAGGTCGTATGCCATTACGGTGGTGTGTACGAGCGAGGGCCGGATGGACACGTGATAGGTGATAGTCACTTCAGGCACTTTGTGGCCGCGATGAAGGACATCGGCTACAAGGGATACATGAGCTACGAGCTGTGCGGTCCGCCACGCGAGGGCGAGATGCTCGGAATCGAGCGCGCTGAGATGAACGCCCAGCTCGCGGCGGAGTTCATGCGAGGGCTGATCGAGGAATAGGAGCGCTCCCGAGGGTGCAGCTGTTACCCACGGGACGCGCCCTCGTTCCGGTGTGATCTACCAGAAGACCTGTCGTGCGAGCGTCTGCGGTGTCTCCCCCGCCCGGAACGGCCTCAGACGCACGGAGTACGCGTACGGCTGAGGCGGCAGCCTGTACGCTGCCAGCACCGAAACCGCCGTTCCCCCGACTCCGCTCATCCGGTGGTCGAGGTTGAGCGTGATCTCCCCCTTCGGCTCCAGCTGAAACGGATACCAGGCCCTCGACAGGTTGTCCGTGCCGAAGTGCTGAGCGCTCACGTTGAGGAGTTGCTCGCCGACCGCAAGCAACCCGACGCCCTGATGGTTGGCCAGGGAGACCCAGCGTACGTCTGACTTGTTTCCGTAGTCCTGAGGTACGAGGTAAGGCACGTACTGCTCCTCGACCGTGCTCTGGAAAACACCAATCCGGGCTCCTGTCCGGCGGTCAGAATACGTCTCGAACGGGCCTCTCCCGTTCCACGTGAGGTTGTCGAACTCCTCGCCCAGTACCATTTGCAGCCCCACCTTCGGCAGCCGGTCCGGCTGGTTCCCCCGTGGGGTTATCGAGTGGTCCAGAAGGATGTCGCCGCTCGCCAGCACCCGGTAGACGTAGGTCAGGTCGAACCCGGTCGAGAACGATCCCGGAGGCAGTCCCCGGGGAGCTGCGTGGGCCTCGATTTCGATGATTACTACCCTGTCATCCTCACGCGACAACTGGAAGCTCTCAACAGTGTGCTCCAGCCGATCCAACCCGACCGCGTGCCACCCGTTCGCGATGCCGATCCCCATGCCGTCACGGTGTGTCGAAAGCCTGCCCCGATAGACTCCCCAATCATCCCGCTCGTTTGCCAGCGGGGCCCGCCATACGTTGGCCCGCGGACCATGTTCGACCAGCTCCACGTCGCCGACCAAGATCGATGACAACGTCCCCGAGGTTTCGTCAAATGTGTAGGTGAAACCGTCGCCGCGGACTTTCACCTGCTCACCGGTTCTTTCCATCTCCAGCGGAGCGAAGCCGTCGAGGGGTTCGAACGGAGTAGCCAGCTCTCCGGGCAGGAGGAACTGCTCCCAGGCAACCTCGTGGCCTCGTGGGGCCCAGGCCGCCTCGTTCCGAAGAGCGAACCGCACCTCCAGCCACAGTTCCACGCCCGGCTCTACCGCGGAGCTCTCGATGGGCACCGTGACCGTCGTACTCTCCATCGGAGCGAGGGTTATATCGAGCGCTCCCTCGGCGAGCACTTCCCCCTCCGTCGTCACCCGCCAGCTCGCGTCGAGTTCCGAGAGATTCGTGAAGTGGTGCCAGTTGACTATGCGGATATGTCCCTCCGCCGCATTGATCGCCTCGATCTCCACCGGCTGGGCCGATTTCTTGAGCTGCCACAGTTCGGGCTGCGGCGTGCGGTCCGGCCAGATGACACCATACGAACGGCCCCCGATGCCGAGGCTCAAGAATTCTCCCTGGTGCTCGACGGTCTCGAAGTCGAGCCAGAGACGAGCCTCCCACCTGAGCTCCGGCGTGTAGGTATCGAGTTCGCTTTCATCGAGCGCCCGCGCGAAAATACGCACGTTGTCGATGAGAGCGTTGGACAGCTCCCCGGGGTGCTCCATTCCGTGCAACGCCGCGTTACGGCCGATGTTCACCGGAAAGGGGTTGTGGTCGATCTCGCCTGTGTGGGCCATCGAGCCGAGCACCACACCGTCCACGAGGAGGCGTAGGTCGGCCCCGTCGTATACACCGGCCAGGTGGTGCCAACTCCCCTCCCAGTCACCAGGTGTGGAGACAGTAACGGCAATCCGTTCCCCGTCATGGATAAAGAACTCCAGAGTGTCTGCCGCGGTCTGCTGCAAACCGTACTGGTGGTTGCCCTTGGTGAGCAGGGGACCGTGACCGTTCCAGCGCCGGGGAAAAACCCACATCGCCAACGTCAGTTGATCACTCGTGATATCGAGGCTGCGGTCGCGGTACAGCTCCACCCACTCGTCGTGGCCGCTCAGGGCGAGCGCCGACCCGCCTCCTCCTTCGACGCGACCGTCGACAAGCGAAGCCCGACCCATGAGAGTCCCGTGGTTCCCGTACGATGAGGCGTCATCGGTCACTCGCCAAGGCCGGAGGATGCCCGGGCTAACCCAATCCCAGACCGCACCGCCAATGGTACGCGGGTAGGTGCGCAATACCTTCCAAAACTCGTCCATGCCGCCGAGGCCGTTGCCTGTCGCCGCGACGTATTCATCCATGAACGACGGGCGCGGCTCGACGGAGGCCGGCACCTGTCCGTACGCGGTTTTCAACTCGAAAGGCGTCGGGTACCTGGGCCCGACGATGTCTTCGCAGTCGAGGGGTTCGATGGAAGGGAAGTAGTCGTTGTTTCCACCGTAGAGCCAGGCGCGGGTGGGGTCAAGCCGTCTTCCCTCGGCGATGATCGCGCAGATGTTGTCCCCCGAGCCGCTCTCGTTACCTGCGCTCCACATCACGACGCTCGCGTGGTTGCGGTCGCGAAACACCATCTTGCTGCCCCGGTCCACGTAGGCCGCCCGCCACTCGGGCCGCTCGGAGAGCCAGGTCGTCGCGTGGGCCTCGTCTCCTGTCTCGTCGATTACGTACACACCCAGCTCGTCGGCCAGATCCAGGTACTCCGGATTCGGCGGGTAGTGAGAGGTACGCACCGCATTGATGTTGAAGCGCTTCATGAGGACGAGATCTTGCAGCATTGTGGCGACGTCCATCGTTCGTCCGGTGATGGGGTGGTGCATGTGGCTGTTGACCGCATTGAGCTTCACGGGCCGGCCGTTGACTAGAAAGGCCTGATCACGGATCTCGGTTTCACGGAAGCCCACACTGGAACTGAGGGTCTCGACCACCTCCCCGTCCGGTCCTACAAGCTCCAGGACCACGCGGTAGAGGTTCGGATGTTCAGCCGACCAGAGATCGGGAGAGGAGACCGACACGGTGAGCGTGTCCG
>JBDGYW010000206.1:0-15693 GCA_039588935.1 Gemmatimonadota bacterium
CCGCCACGCCAGCGCACCCCTGATGTCGGCAACGGCTCCACGGGACGAGTGCCGGTCCGTCACTCCCATCGACTCGCCGCGGATCGTAACAGAGTCAAACGTGAGCTGATCATACGACTGTTCGGCGTAGGTGGAATAACTCACCGCTATCGATAGAGGCAGCCCTCTTACTCTGGTCCCAGCCAAAGCAAACGGGAATCTAGTCTCGGAGAGTCCTGTAGCGACCGTGTCCAGCACCGTGAAATTCCTCAGCAACGTACCCGAGCTTGCGGTCACGACGAGAGGTCCCAACACTGCAACAGACGCCGGGTTGAGGGCCGATCTGGCATCAAACATGGCCGGCCCCCCACCCAGCGCGCGCGCTCTCGCGCTGACCGGCCGACCGGGGAACCCAATTCCGTGAACACCGAAAATCGAGTTTTGTGCGGAAATCGATGCCGGGCTTAGCACATAGAGAGTCAGCAGGACTGCAACCAGGCAGCGCATGGTCAGTTTCCGATCAAGACTGAGGGAATGAACGTTACATGCAGAGCCGGTGCACCGAACGCACTTTCGCTCGAATTGAACCGAAACTCACCGAATGTCCCCCCCTCCCGGACCGCTCTCAACATCAACGCTCGGACCAACGTGGAATCGCTGTTCCATGGCGCAATCACGTGTGTGACGTCAATTCGCAGTGTGTCAGAGCTTCCGGTCGAGGTCAGCCCGCTGTAGAGTCCAATCGAATCGACGGGAACCTGTCTTATGGGTGACTTCGGGCCGAAGTCGGCCGCCAGGCCTTCAGCGACGATGCGGATTGTGTCGCCGGGCGCGCCTAAGACCGGTTCCGCAGGCACGAGCATCAAGGTGGCGCGGAGCACGTTGGACGAATCCACGATACGAGACGGGAGGGCAACATGAAGAAACGCTCGGGCCGCAGGACTCCCTCCGACAACCAGTGCGCTTGGCCCTACCGCCGCCAGCTCGGGAAACACGAACGTATCAAATGAAGCATACGTCGCGTCTAACCGGGCGGCCGGCTGGCCATCCGCCGAGTCCACCTGCACAAACCGATTGATCCAGAGGCTGTTCAACGACCTGTTCATGGTCGCAAAGTTCAAGAATGCCGGTTCGGCCGAACGAATGGATAATCCCAGTGCCGCCACCGCACTGTCCTCATCGAGGGTGGGAAATGCGTCGCCGGGGATAACAACGGTCAGAGTATCATCCGCCACCGCGCTAGTGACCGTTAGCGCAGCCAGTTCGGCACTGTCAGCAAATGTGGATTGGAGATCGGCATACGTGACTGTGGAGTCGACGGATGCTGGAAGACGGTGGACCACCAGTTCGAAATCTCCCGTGCCCAGGGAAATATCGTCGATGAGCAAGTTTACTCTGAACGAGTCAACCGCGATTACGGGCCGGCTATCGGAGGCACTCGTGTCTACGTAGACTTCTTCAGCGAACCGCCTGAACCTGACAACGCCGTAGCTTTCCACCGTGCCGCCCGTCGTGACTTGCATCGTCCTGGCCTGATGAGTGGGCAGATAACCCCGGAACGAGCTATCTCGGACGATGCTGCCCACAACCACCGTGTCGACTATATGGATCTGTGTTGGAGGACAGAAGTCCGGGCACGCACCAGGTGCTGCGACGTCCTCCATACATGCCGTGGCCAACATCAGTAGGCTAAGCGAGGCGGGTAGTCTCACCATTGACCTCGAAGGAATCCAGAATCGCCATAATGACCGCGTCAACAGGCCGGTCACGTGTCTTTTCAGTTTGGCGAGCTGACGAGCCCGCCGCATAGAGCACAACTTCATTTGCACCGGCGCCGACTGAGTCGACCGCGACTACGTACCCGCCACTAGGCTCGAGGTTCACGCCGAGGTGCTCGACAACCAAGAACTTGACGCCCTCCAGTGACGGATCCTTACGTGTCGCAACCACCGTTCCGATTACACGCCCCAATCTCATTACAGACCGCCTTCGAGTTTCAGCCCTGCCATCCAGTCATGTTGATCTGGTGCAGATGCTTGCCACACTCTAGAACCCCATAACACTAAATCAGTGCCCTTTTTACATCTTCAGAATAAGTACTCTCGGTAGAGACGGGAACCGAGCCCGGTCAGCACCTCATACGAAATGGTCCCTGCCCAACCCGCAAACTCATCTACCGTGATCTCGTCATCGCCGTCCTCGCCAATGATGGTCGCCACATCTCCGACGCCAACCCCAGTTCCAGCAGCACCTAGATCCACCATCGTGAAGTCCATCGTAACTCTGCCAACGACCGGATAACGCCTGCCGGCAATCAGCACTTCTGCCTGCCCCTTCACCGCTCGCAGCACACCGTCGGCATACCCTATTCCCAAGGTCGCGACAAGCGTCTCTCGCGGCGCGATCCACTCACCACCGTAGCTCACCGACTCACCGGCCGGAAGCGTCCTGATGCTCACAACCCGCGCTCGAACCTGAGCGACCACCTTGGGCGCGGGTAAATCGCTGCCGCACCTTCCACCGTATAGAAAGATGCCCGGACGCACGATATCGCACAGTTGCTCCAACCGCCACGACCCCGCACTATTCTGGACATGCACGAACTTCGGTTTCGACGCAAGCAGACCGACGGCCTTCTCCAGTCGAGCAAATTGACGCTGTACCGTATTCGGCGAATCATCCGCAGCAAACAGATGACTGAACGCGCCTTCGAGATGCAGAGATGACACCGTTGCCAGCCGAGCGTCATCGTGGCGCACACCACAGCGCCCCATCCCCGTGTCAATCTCCAGATGAAACGGCAAGTCCCACATATCGGTCAGTACCGGGTCATCCAGCACAGCACGCAGTTCGTGTTTTCGATAAAACTCCAAATCGCCTAGTGTCGCTGGCGTAAAAACGACAAGGGGCCGGCGAATGCCAGCCTCTCTCAACTCGACCGCCTCATACGGAGTAGCGACTCCATAACCCCAGGGCTCGAGCGTCTCGAGCGCCTCACCCACCTGTACCGCCCCAAGCCCGTATGCATCAGCCTTGATCATCGGCAGCAGGGCTGCGCCCCCCGCAGCCGCCCGCACCGTGAGTGCATTTGCCTGCAGGTTGACCAGGTTGACTTCGACCCAGGCCCGTTCCCGACGCTGTTGCGTTGACACTATCACAACCGACGGCGTATTGTATCGGCGCGAGATATCAAATGCAAGAACCGTCAGCGCTTGGACGAATCGTCGAACTGGTTAGAGATCTGCGGGAGCGGTGTCCTTGGGATGCCGCGCAGACGCCCGAGACTCTGCGGCCCTACCTGGTAGAGGAAGTAATGGAATTGGACCAGGCAATTGCGTCCGCACGTCCCGATCGTATCAAAGCCGAACTCGGTGACCTGCTACTGCATCTGGCTTTCCAGATTGTATTGGCAGAGGAACAGAACCTGTTCGGAACTGAAGATGTGACGTCCAGCATCGAGAAGAAGATGTGGCGACGTCATCCGCATCTGTACGACCTGGGAGACGCTCCAGCCTCGTGGGAACGCTCGAAACTCGCCGAAGAACCACCCGACGAACGCAGCATCCTGGATGGCCTACCGGCAACGCTCCCGGCTTTGGTGTCCGCCATGCGGCTTCAGGAGCGGGCTGCCGGGGTCGGTTTCGACTGGCCGGACGCCACCGGGCCCCGCGACAAGGTCCAGGAGGAACTCACCGAACTCGACGTCGAATTGGCAGATGGGCAAGACGAGAACCGGATCGAGGATGAGCTTGGCGACCTGTTGTTCGCTGTGGTCAATTTGGCGCGGAAGCTCAACTGCGATCCGCGATCAGCGCTCGAGAAGGCAAACAACCGCTTCGTCGAGCGTTTTCGAGTCGTGGAAATGCTGGCACGGGAGCGTGACATCGACATGGGGAATGTCGACTTGGAAGAGCTAGACAGGCTTTGGGATGAGGCAAAAACCCTGCACGACTACGGATAGAGCCTCGTCATCATCCGCGGGAACGCGATCGCCTCCCGTATGTGCTGGATTCCACATACCCAAGCGACCGTCCTCTCTAGTCCCAGTCCATATCCCGAATGCACGAAGGTACCGTACCGCCTCAGGTCCAGATACCACTCATACGCCTCTTGGGGCAGCTTCTCATCGTGGATGCGACTCAGCAGCTTGTCCAGATCATCCTCTCGTTGGCTGCCACCAATGATCTCACCGTAGCCCTCGGGGGCAAGACAGTCGTCACAAAGCACCGTGCGAGGGTCGGCAGGGTTCTCCTTCATGTAGAAGGCCTTGGCAGCCTTCGGGTAGTTGAAGACGAACAGGGGCCGATCCAACCCGTCTGCCAGCTTCGTTTCGTCGTCAGCACCCAGATCATCGCCCCACTCCACAGCCGAGCCAAGGGATTGCAGCATCTTCACGGCATCACCATAGTAGATTCTATGGAATGGAGATGCGACCGATTCCAAGGGAGCCGTGTCTCGCTCCAGGACCTGCAATTCATCTCTCCGACGCTCTAGAGCGCGCTCGACAATGTACGACACCATTTCTTCCTGTAACCGCATGTTGTCTTCGGAATCGTACCACGCCATTTCCGGTTCGATCATCCAGAACTCGGTGAGGTGTCGCCTTGTCTTGGATTTTTCGGCCCGGAACGTAGGGCCGAAGGTGTAAACACGCCCGAGGGCCGCGGCACCGGCCTCTGCGTACAACTGCCCTGTCTGCGCGAGGTAAGCTTTCCCGAGATCGAAGTACTCCGTTTCGAACAGACTGCCCGCTTCTTCGCCGATCGCCGCAGTGAGCAGCGGGGTATCGAGATGAATGAAATCACGCTCGTAAAAGAAATCGTGAATTGACTGAATGATCTCGTGACGAATGCGCATGATCGCAACCTGCCGTCTCGACCGCAGCCAAAGATGGCGGTGATCGTGCAGAAAGGCAGTGCCGTGCTCCTTTTTCGAGATCGGGTAGTCGACACTGTGCCCGACGATCTCTACAGTCTCGACTCCGAGTTCAACACCACCAGGCGATCGTGCGTCCTGGCGTATCTCGCCCTTCACGACAACCGACGCCTCGAGGGTCAGTCCACCCAAGATCTCCCAGACATGTTCATCCAGGTCGTTCTTGGCGAACACACACTGCAACCGTCCAGTACCGTCGCGGAGTTCTGCGAAGATGATCTTTCCACTCGACCTGGTCGTCGTTACCCAACCACGCACTGTGACGGACTGGCCAACGAAGCTCGGGAGTTCTTTGATGAGCGCAAATTCAGACATTTGAACGGTATCGTAGTTGAGTCGAGTCGTGGTTGTCAACTTGGGAAGTGAGTAGTGAGTGGTGACTAAAGACTAGTGAGTTGTGAGTGGGATATGCCGCACGTGCCGCTTGCGCCACAGCCGCAACACTGCGTCCCTGCCCCTCTGCCGCAGCCCCACTGCCGCCTATCCCACTCTAAACAGCTCGATCCCTCTCTCGTACCTCCGCTCGATTCGCGCTCTGAGAGCCCCGTGTTTCTTGTCCCTCAGGGCCGGATCTGCCTCGATAATCGTCAGAGCCTCGCGACGAGCGGCATTCACCAGATCCCCGTCAATCGACAGATCCGCAAACCGTAGAGAAAATCCTCCTGACTGGCGCACACCAGCCAGATCTCCCAGCCCTCTCTCTTTGAGATCCATCTCGGAGATACGGAAGCCGTCGGAGGTCTTCGCGAACTCTCTCAGGCGGTTTGTGGCTTGATAGGCATCGCAAATTAGAATACAGTGACTCTCTTCGCTTCCTCGGCCAACCCGACCTCGAAGTTGGTGGAGCTGCGCAAGGCCAAACCGTTCGGGGTGCTCGATCACCATCACCGTGGCGTTCGGAACATCGATACCTACTTCAATCACCGTGGTCGCCACCAGAACATCCAGACCACCATCTCGAAACAGACGCATCACATCATTCCGTTCGCCACTCTTCATCTTTCCGTGAACGAGCCCGACCCTTAGAGGGGCGAGTTGCTTCTCGAGCTGCTCAGCCATGGTAGTGGCAGCTTTCAAATCGACACGCTCGGATTCCTCGATCACCGGGTAGACAACGTAGACCTGTCGTCCCGCCTTGCACTGCTCGTTGAGAAACGCGGAAATCGCGGAGCGGTCGCGACTGGATCGGACGGCGGTCCTGACCGGAGTACGGCTGACCGGTTTCTCCTTCAGGATCGACATATCCAAGTCGCCGTAAAGCGTGAGCGCCAACGTCCTCGGGATCGGTGTGGCCGAAAGCAGCAACACATCGGGAGCCTCACCCTTCTCAATCAGCGCGGCTCGCTGCTCGACGCCGAATCGGTGCTGCTCATCGATCACCACCAGGCCGAGATTCGCGAATCCGGTTTTCTCCTGAATCAGCGCATGGGTTCCAACGACAATGCTCGCTTCGCCCGATGAGATGCGATCTCTCACTGCCCGCTTCTCACTTAACGAGAGACGTCCGAGCAGCAACTCAGGTACAATCTCGAGCGGCCCGAGCAGTCTTGTGAGAGTGGCGTGGTGCTGCTCGGCAAGCAGCTCAGTGGGCGCCATGAACACCGCTTGGTGGCTGTTCTCTCGCCCATCAACAAACGGTGCATCCGCTCGGTCGAGGTCATGTCTTCTGTGATCTCGCGAATCGAGCGCTTCTGCCCCGCCGTGAGTTCGTATGGCAGCGCCTCCTTGAGTGCGGTCGTCAACTCTTTCTTGATCTCGAACTGCTTGCCGGTAACGGCGCTCTTTGCGAGGTAGCGTGCGCGGGTTACCACGAGCTGAAGATCGAACAACTCATCGAAGGCAAGTCGGCGGCGACCCTTCTCCACATCGTTCACTGACGAGGGACGATGAATGCTGATGAACGCATCATTCAGAGTTTGGAGTCTTGATCCGCTACGGACCTCCTGCGGCAGTGTGTCCTCAACACACCCAACCAAAACGTCTAGATGGCTGGCAACAATCTTCCGAATCAGCCGGTGACTCAGTCCTTCAGTAGCCGGATAGACGGGCAATACGAGCCCGAGACTCATGTCCTCGTCCGTGTCATCATCGCCTGCCTCCGCCAGTACGACCTGCTCTCGCGGCGTCACCTGACGGCCGTGAAAGTGCTTCACAGGTCCTGACACGAGCAACAGTTGGCCCTGCTTGATCACGCGGTCCAGGTACGCCTGACCCGGCCATGCGCACTCGATCACCCCTGAGGAATCCTCGATCACTGCGCGAAACACTCGTAGCCGTTTTCTAGTGGGCACCACCGCTTTCGACACCACCCGTCCGACGAGAGTCACCTCCTGATTCACACTGACCCGTCCTATCGGCGTCACTGAGGTGGCATCCAGGTAGCGGTGTGGAGCATGATAGAGGAGATCTTCGACGGTCTGCACACCCATCCGCCCAAACGCATCGGCTCTACGTGGACCGACGCCTTTCAGGAATTGGACTGGCGTGTCAAGCGTGACAGGCATCAATCGGAGAGTAGGCGTTCCACGAACGTGTCCGAATTGAAGACCTCTAGGTCCTCCACTCCCTCTCCAACACCAAGGAAGCGAATCGGAATATCGAGTTCCCGGCGCAAAGTCAACACGGATCCACCCTTCGCGGTTCCATCGAGCTTGGTAATCACCAACCCGCTAACCGGCACAGCCTCGGCAAATGTTCTCGCCTGCTGCAAAGCGTTTTGCCCGACGGTGCCGTCGAGCACGAGTAGGCTCTCGTGTGGTGCGCCATCCCGTTTCCTAGACACCACACGAACGATCTTCTTGAGTTCTTCCATCAGGTCGTCATGGGTGTGCAAACGTCCAGCCGTGTCAACGAGGACCACGTCGACGCCACGCGCAGCACCAGCTTCTACAGCGTCGAATGCGACCGCAGCGGGATCTCCACCACTGGTACCGATGACACATGGCACATCGAGGCGCCGTGCCCATTCGCGTATTTGCTCGGTTGCTCCGGCTCGAAAGGTGTCCGCAGCTGAAAGAAGAACGCTCTTGCCGTCGTTGAGCAGCCGCTGCGTGAGCTTGGCGATCTGAGTTGTCTTGCCCACACCATTCACGCCAAGCATTATGATCACACCCGGTCCTGATCCGTCACCCAGATCGAGTCGTCCCGGCTCCTCAGGCCCCGCCAGGTGGGCAACGATCCGGTCTTTCAGCCACGATCTCACCCCATCTGGCGTCTTCATTGTTCCGCGTCGGCACTCCTCCTCCAACCGCTCAGCGATTTCGAAAGCGGTAGGACCAAAATCCGCTTCGGCCAGCACACGCTCAACATCGTCAAGAGCGTCACGGTCAATGCCTTTGACCAATACGGTGACATCGGTGAGAGCAACTCGCTTGATTCTTCTCCACAACCCACCCTTCATGGAAGCCCCCTTTGGTGGCGCCACGCCCACTCCACCGTAAGAGAAGCCACCACGATCACAAACAGCCACCAGTTGTCACGTGCATGATGTTCGAGCAGCGTCATCCCAACTGGGCTCCCTCCGGCCAAATCCGCCACCATCCTCGGGTGATATTCATCTGAGTACTCCTCCACAACGGTCACCCCACGAACACCACCCGCGTCCGGCGCAATCCATCTGTACGTTCCGGGCTGGAGCTGAAGTGAAGCCGTCCCCCGTGAATCGAAACGCGCCAAATGCATGGCTGCATCGTCGTCGCCATCGCGTAGCAAGGAAACGGCAAGCGAATCCGGTACCGAATCTCGGACCCATTGGAACACTGTCGGCTCACCACGGCTCACCACGGTACTCGAGATCAGTGGGGCATCGCTCCGAAGCCGCTCCGATCCTAGCAGCCAGTCAACACCGGCCGCAAGGATAGCCCGGTAGGCTTCGCGCGCAGCGCCCCCACGGAGTCTCCATCGCCACCAGCCCGCACCGAGGGTCGTCAAGGACCGGACTCCCGCCGAATCGTGCCCCGTGAACACGGGACGTTCCGCTCCCCGACGCCCTTGTCGAGCGGAAATCGCCACCCAGCCACTCGTCTCTGCAGGTTGCTGGGCCAGCCCCAGAACCGGTGGCAGTGAATCCCACTGAATGAAGGCCAGACGATCGGCCAGCGGCGATGCCTGCAACGTTCCAGACAAGTACCAGTCGCGGTGAGCAACACTCGGCGACGCATCGACAATCGTTGGCCAACTCCACACCCGCTGACGTAGTCCCGCGACTGTCGTGCCTTCGCGAGAGCCACGGATCAGGAGCAATGCCGCATCGCCTGCAAACCGTTGAACGGACTCCTCAGGCAACTGGAGACCGGAACTCATCTCAATCCAAGAGTTCGGAGTCACGTGAGCATATCCTCGTACCGTGGTACGAGCTATCCCACCGAGTTCTGATACCAGGAAGCGGCCTTCCCAGTCTGGGGGATCGAGCAGCACCACGATTGCAGGCTGCTCGGTCACGTTCACGATCCGAACGCGCTCGTCATCTCCAGGTATCGCGTCGTTCCGGGCTTGAACCCTGACATTGAGCACGTTGATCCCGCTTGGGAGCAGCTGTGGCGGGAACGTCAGGCTTCGCCGAGCAACCCCCGGTGAATTTGGAATTTCGATTTCGCGGATGGCGACTCGGCGGCCTCCTGTGGACACCTCGAGGCTCGCGAGCGGTGAACTGACCTCTCCCCAGGTGCCGATAGTCAATACCACGCGAACCGAATCACCATTCGAGACTCGAGAAGGTACGTCTACATCCAGGAGCGCGACGTCTGCCACGGTGTCCCGCGGCAAGGTCACAACAGAAACGCTCTCCAGGAAACTCGGATCGACGATTCCGGCATCGTCGAGTTCACCGTCGGTAACCACATGGATCGGTCCACCCAACGCTATAGCCGAACGGAGAGCCGCAGAAAGACGACTGGCTCCCGCCGTCGGTATTCCCCGGTCGAACTCGGCCACATCCGACCCAAATCGATAGACGGTTCCATCGGTGCCCGCGAGTGCCTGAGCCGAGTCGGCTGCGGCCTCCCACTTGCCTCCTGGAACCGCCATGGAGAGTGAGGCGTCCAGAAGCACCACCGGAGAACCACCGGGTTGCCGCTCTGAGCTACCCGGGTTGACCAGAAGCAACACTAGCGCGCCTATGGCTATTGTGCGAAGTGCCGCGAGTCCGACTCCCTCGAACCCGAGCTGTTCCCTTCTCAGGTAGACGAAGCCCGCCAGCATTGCGGTGGCCGCCGTCGTTACCACAACGGTCAGCATCTGCCAGACTCTGTACGACGGGGGCTTGACCCGCTCACTGAGGCCTTTGCGGAAGCGTGAAGCATCGGATTGAGCGAGTAGAGGGTTTAAGGATCGCGGCCGGCAACTGCGACGCTCACCGCGCGACCTGAGAG
Organism: Gemmatimonadota bacterium; assembly: GCA_039588935.1. Taxonomy (GTDB): domain Bacteria; phylum Gemmatimonadota; class Gemmatimonadetes; order Gemmatimonadales; family GWC2-71-9; genus JBDGYW01. The sequence goes on from JBDGYW010000206.1 coordinate 10,284, forward strand.
CAGCAGGTCGTATTGGGCCATGATGGCCTCGAACTCCGCGTGCCGTTCAGCCGGCAGAGGCCGGCCGCTGTCCTGCTGCAACCGCAACGGATCCACCTGCTCCCCATGCCTGATGAGCTCGTAGTGCACATGCGGACCGTTCGCCAGACCTGTGGAGCCGGAATAGCCAATGACATCTCCCTGATCCACAGGATATCCCACTTTAAGACCCGGAGCAAACCGACTCATATGTGCATAGCGCGTCTCGAACGATCCGGCATGGCGAATGGACACCATATTGCCGTACCCACCCCACCACTGCATGCGAGTTACAGTGCCCTCACCGGTCGCCATGATGCGCGAACCGGGTGCGGCACCGTAGTCCACGCCTGGATGTGGCCGGCGGATGTTCAGCACGGGATGCATACGACTTCGCGAAAAACGCGACGTGATTCGAGTAATCCTGACCGGTGACAACTTGAACGCGCGCCTGAGAGATCGCCTCTGCTCGTCGTAGTAGACGTTGCGCCCGCGATCGTCATTGAGAACATATGCACGCCGCTCCCTACGGTTCGCCTCCACCTTTGCGGCGAGAATGCGACCAAAGCGAACATCTCCAAGAGCAGACGTGAGCCGCTCGTAGACGACACTGAACCGATCGCCCGGACGGCTTTCCCGGTTGAAATCGATGACATACCCAAAGACACCGTCCGCGAGATCACTCACCAGGTACTCCCTACCGCCCGCATCGAGCACAGAGTCCGGAATGATCTCGTTTATTGCCATCCAGAGGGATGACTCTACCGATCCTTGCAGGTGCTCGATGTGTGCCGTCCAAACGATTTCTTCGGACGCGCCGGTCCAGACATTCGCGATATCCCTGTCGAGCGTGAGGACCTGCTCATCACCTAAACGAACGGTTACTCGGTCGGGAGCAAGTTCGTTGGGTACATACCGGAAGTTGAACACCTGACCGGGTCGAATACGCCTCGGATTGAGGCCTTCGGCGGCTGCCAAGACTTCCACGAGTTCCGAAGCGGAGATGTTGTGGCGCGCAAACAGGTGTGAGAGCGTTTCGTTGCGCCTAACCGTGTCAGGTCGTACGAAATACGCTGCCGAAACAACGATCGGAGCCGCGACAGGCAACCGTCTCGCCGCCAGGGCCGCTCCGGCAGTCCATGCAACCGCGGCCAGGATAACAGTGCCCACGAGCACAACCCGGAACACCTTCCCGCGCATCAGTCCATCTGCCTCCTGATGAACGTTGGGATTTCCATTTCAGGCATCTCGGCACCTGCCTCCGGTGCCGCCTCAGCCGGTTTTACTGCGCCCGTCTCCCCGGATGTCACTGGCCGCGGCGGCCGGGAGGGGCGCTGAGGAAACGGCAACACCCCGGGTGCTGCCCCGCGTACAAAAGGGCTTTCGGCCTTTCCCAGAGCTTGATCGAATCCTGTAGCTATGACGGTGACGCGGATCTCTCCTTCCATGACCGGATCGGTCACCGCCCCGAAGATGATTTCAGCCTGATCTCCTGCGGCGTCGTGAATCACCTCGCTGATCTGATTCACTTCTCCAAGCGTCAGATCCGATCCACCTGTGATGTTCACCAAGACGCCGGTGGACCCGTTTATCGATACGTCGTCGAGCAACGGACTCGAGATTGCCTGCTGACCCGCCTCGATCGCGCGATCTTCGCCACGTGCCGCTCCCATACCCATCAGAGCCGACCCGCCGTTCTGCATTACGGTGCGCACATCGGCAAAGTCCACGTTGACGATTCCGGTGACGCTGATGAGCGTCGATATCCCTTGCGTGGCATGCAGCAGGACTTCATCAGCCTTCTTCAAAGCCTCCTGGAATGGCACGTTTTTACCAACAACTGCCAGCAACCGCTCATTTGGCACTACGATCATAGTGTCGACGTGTTTCGCCATTTCGGAGGCACCAATCTCCGCCTGGCGCATTCGTTTGCGACCTTCGAACAGAAACGGCTTGGTGATGATTCCGACGGTGAGCGCGCCCACATCGCGTGCCAATTGCGCGATAATCGGTGATGCGCCAGTACCCGTTCCACCACCCATCCCACACGTGACGAACACGAGATCCGCCCCCTCCAGAACGCTCAACACATCGTCCCGGTTTTCCTCGATAGCCTGGCGCCCAATCTCAGGTCTGGCCCCCGCACCGAGCCCGCGAGTCAGCTTCTTGCCGATTTGAATCTTCACATCGGAGTTGTTCAGCAGCAAAGCCTGCGAGTCGGTGTTGACCGAGATGAACTCCACACCCATCAAGTGCTCTTCGATCATCCGATTCACGGCATTTCCACCGCCGCCGCCGATCCCAACCACCTTCATTCGGGCGTTCTGCGAGACCGTTTCTTCGAGTTCAAAAACCATGTAGTCCTCGTTGCCCTGTGTTAGAAGAAGTCCTGCAGCCAGCGTTTCACAGGTTCAATAAGTCTATCTACTCCGCCACCACTTCCTCCCCTGCCCCGTTTCATTTGTGAAGACCCGTACAACGCGAGTCCAACCGGCACCGCATATCGTGGTGCATCAACATTGTCGGTAAGACCGCCGATGCCATGCTCGGGTATACCCTTTCTCGCAGGCATGGCAAAGACGTCTCGCGCCAATTCCACCGCGCCCGGGAGGTGGGCGCCTCCACCTGTGAGAATCACTCCAGCAGGCAGCCGCCCGTCGAACCCGGTTTCCTCGAGCTGCGTGTGCACGAGCCCATAGATCTCATCGAGCCGCTGGTGAATAATGTGAGCCAGCAGCTCACGCTTCACCTGTCGCGCACCTTGACCCGGAGTGCTCGGTAGTTCGACAGCTTCTTCCGGATCAACCAGAGGAGTATATGCGACACCCCACCGTTCCTTCAAACGTTCCGCGTCACTCTGGGTAACACCCAAACCCTGGACTATGTCGCCAGTCACATGAATCCCGGCAAACCTCAGCGACCCGAGGTGACGGAGCTTTCCATCATGGAATATCGATACCGTTGTTGATCCCGCACCCAGATCTACCAGCGCGCATCCGATTTCCATTTCGTCGTCTGTGAGCGCTGCCCGGGATGCACCCAGAGGCTCCAGCACCAGCTCGGTAACTTTATACCCCGCCCGCTCAACCGATTTGCGAAGGTTCTGAGCCGCCTTAGTCTGCACCGTGACGAGACACATCTCGACTTCGAGCCGAAGGCCGGTCATGCCTACCGGGTCGCTGATGCCTCCTTGATCGTCAACTTTATATTCTTGAGGTATGTAGTGCAGCAGTTCGAAATTGTCGCCGAGCGTGACAGCCTTCGCCACGTCATTGACTCGGGTGACATCCGCACGCGAGATCTCTTCACTAGCCACAGACGCCAAGCCTGTCGTAAGCTTGGTCTGCACGTGATCGCCCGCGATCCCACAATAAACAAAGGGTGCCTGCACTCCAGCCATACGTTCAGCATCACGCATGGCCAACTTGATGGACCGAGTCGTCTCCTCGATATCACGCACCACGCCCCGCCTAACTCCAGTGGTACGCGCAATACCGACACCCAGAACTTTGGCTCGGGGGTTGCGGCGGTCGCCTGCCGCGTCGGCAATGACAACGCAGGTCTTTGAACTGCCAAGATCCAGCCCGGCAACCAAGCTCTCGCCCTTCACACTCCGCTTCCTCGCACGATGACTCTTCCCTCGAACCGAACATCCAGTTCGTCATACGGTCGTCCGGTCGCAGTCAAATGACGTCGAACCAGCCCAACCGCCCTGATTTCATCTAACGTCGGTTCTCTTCGAAGTATTACCTCTTTTGGCCCCAGCTCGAGAATCACTGCGTCATCACCTTCAAGCCGCGCAGCCTCCACATGTTCGTAAAGCATCGAGTCCGCTGTCCGGACAATCCCCAAGACACGAGCCAGGACCGAGTCAGCCCCCTGCACTATGGGCAGATCGAGCCCGGACTCCGTTGGGTCGTATGTCAGTGGATGCGCTTCCGCATCGAGTGCCAAAAGTCCAGTCGATGTCGGTACGAAAGCGACCGGCACGCGTTCCTCTACCACAATTGTAAGCGTTCCCGGCATTCGGCGCTTGGCCTTCGCCGTTACAACGCCTGGCAGAGCCGCCGCTCTGTCCTCGATTTCCTCTAGAGATTCGAACAAGTTGCGATCCGACGCGATGTCGAGTGCCGCTAGAAGTCTGCTTGGGGAATGATGCTCGACCCCCACCAACTCAACCTGCCTTACCCGGAAGAACGAAACGTGTCGGAGCGCCCACGGAGAGAACGCTGCAATCGACCCGAGCATCACGAGGCCACCAACTGCGACGGAGGCCCGGCGCTTCACGCGGCTGTATCCTGCATATGGCTGAGCAGTTGCGGTCCGATCTTCGTGATGTCACCCGCACCAAGTGTCAGCACGACATCACCAGATCGCACAATCTCCTGCAACGATGGTTGTAGTCCGGCAAAATCAGAGACCCACTCCACGGTCGCACCGGCGGTGCGGGCTGCCCTTGCCACGACCTCTCCCGTGACGCCAGGAATCGGTTCCTCACGAGCGGGGTAAATCGGCGCCACTACCACGAAATCGGCGGCAGCTAATACAATACCGAACGCTTCTCCATGAGTCTCGGTTCTCGAGTAGAGGTGTGGCTGGAACACAGCCATGACGCGTCGTCCGGGAAATCTCTGGCGCGCTGCAGCAATGGTAGCGGCAACTTCAGTCGGGTGGTGAGCATAGTCGTCTACTACCGTTACACCACCAGCCGATCCGAGCACCTCGAACCGACGCGCCACGCCGGAAAACGCGCTCAGTCCTGCAGCCGCGGCGTTCACATCCCCTTCGAGGAAAGATGTCACACCTAAGGCCATGGCCGCATTACGGATGTTGTGCAGTCCTGGGACACGCAGTCGAAGCTCAACAACGGATCCACCCGGCAGACTGATGCTTGCTGAAGTGAGTTCGCGATTGCGCAACACTGAGGAGATTCGGATATCCGCATCCTGTCCTGTGCCAACCATCAAAAGCGGTCCTTCGAGTCTTCTTGCCACGCGTGCCGCACCACGATCGTCCGCACCGACACACACCTGTCTGGCACGACTCGAAAATTCAACAAAGGCGGACTCCAATGCGCTCACCGATCCGTAACACTCGAGGTGGTCTGCTTCAACATTGTTGACCACCGCCACTTCGGGCTCCAACGCAAGAAAGGAGCGGTCGTACTCATCTGCCTCAACGACGAACAGATCGCCCTGACCCAACCGGACGTTCCCATCCCATTCTGCTACCCTACCACCGGCGATGCCCGTCGGGTGCAGTCCGGCGGCGTCCAATGCCACCGTGGTCATCACGGTTGTCGTGGTCTTACCGTGCGTACCCGCAATCGCTATTACCGTACCCGTGTTCACAATCTGTCCAAGCGCTTCAGCACGACGCACAACCGGAATAC
>JBDGYW010000207.1:0-9152 GCA_039588935.1 Gemmatimonadota bacterium
CGCGTACGCCGCGCTTACAACTACGCCAAAGACAACGGGCAGCACTAATGCGCCGACCATGGAGAAATCTCCGATGATCGGTCGAAAAGCGTTATAGATGTCCGTCGCGTCACCGCTGGACATTACGACCGATTCCCTGAAGATGTCCAGCTGTCACCTCGCCAACAGGTGGTAAAGAACGACGCTACTGTAACCGCTGTTCTGGTGAGGGCATCGCATACACGCCGTAGAATGAAGGAAGCCGTCCGCCCCGTGAACAGCGGAACGGAGGCAAGAACCCCCAGCGCCGAAAAGCCGCTCATGCCGAAGTGGTAGAACGGCCAACAGGTGGCCATCCCTTTTTTTCCCCGTTGCATCACCTGTAGATGGCATGCTGGTGAGAGCTCTTTCCGACGACCCGCACAAGAAGCACGTGTACCAGCCCCACCAATGAACCCACACCGTAAGGAACGTGAAGAGCGAAGAACGCGACTGGGAGAACACCGAGAATGCGGACATTCCGGCGGCGGATCGCGATGCGGATAGAGGCGTATGCCACTGACGCGGCATACGCCAACAGCATCGCAGCACAGACCCATGAGAACACCGGGTGCAGCACCGAAAGCATAAGAGTACCCGCGATGGCAAAGACAAACGCCATTGGTGCCAGATGTCTCACCGAGAAGGCGCGTTTTCCGTACGCGAGCGGATACACAGCCCAGATTCCGTTAAAGTAGTTGTGCCGGATGAAAGCCGCCAGCGTACCACGGGCCCGATAGAAACTCACGATGCCAGGCACCAGCAGAATCTTGCCGCCTGCAGCTGACAACCGCAGGTTGAATTCCATGTCCTGACCGCGGGTGAGGCGCTCATCGAAGTACCCCAGCCGGTCGAACACATCCCGCCGGTAACATCCGTAAGGAACCGTGTCCACCCAACGGTTTCCTCCTCCATCTTTACGGAACTGCGTGCTACCCACGCCGACCGGATCAGCAAGCACTTCCGCGATTGCGCGGCCCACCGTCGTGTCGTTCTCCGGGACCATGACGGATCGCCCACCAACGTTGTCCGCTGAAGATTCAATAATGTGTTTCACGCATTCCAATACGTATTCGGGCTCGTACGTTGCGTGCGCGTCCATCCGCAATATCAGCTCCCCGCGAGCAACCCGGATTGCCTTGTTCAACGCATACGGTACTGTCTTGTGTTCGTTATCGAGCAGACGCACTGACGAATTGCGTTCTGCATACTCCCGGATCACCTCAGCAGTGCCATCGTCGCTGGCGCCGTCTACTACGAGAACCTCCATGAGGTTTTCGGGGTAGGTACCGGCAAGGATTGAATCTAGACAAGCCGCTATGTGTCGACGTTCGTTTCGACACGGTACAACGATTGAGACAAGCGGCAACTCCTTCATACAGACCTCTCAGGACCGGTTTCACCGGGCAACGAAGCTGCCCAGACGAAGGTAGAGCGTGATCGCATCATTGAGTTTCTCGCAATGCGAATGACAAAGCTTAACCGAACCAATAGCACATGCCAAACTCAGTTCTTGCCACGGGAGGACGCGGGAAGGAACGTGTGCGAGCAGAATTCAAGCAGATACGTTCGGCCACGTCGAACGGAATGCATCGCGATGGGCGCGAAAGGCAGAATGGGGTATGGCGTCCGGTGCCGACGATTGTGGCGATGCGACAACATGAGAAGCCGTCACATCCTCGAGCTCGACAGGTACGTGAACCCGACGTTCATGCACAGCATTGATCGGTGCTCCATGGCTCATGCCTTAGAGGTCAGACTACCCTTCCTCGATCACAACCTGGTGGATTTCGCCGTTAACCTGCCTGCTGGACGTGGAGTCGATGAGATTGCGTCTCCGAGACCATAGGCGGAGGCGTTATGCACGGAAGGGAGCAGCGTGTGTTTGTGAAAATGAGCAAGCAGGCCCCGCTGTCCCTTTCGGTTACTATTCTGTCGTGTCGGCTATTGTCCCGTCTTGTTCCCTAGCACTCAGCGGCCTTCACCGCATGGGTCGAGCCTGCGCTAGTATCACCGTGAATTCTGGTGTTCTTTCGCTCAGAACAGTCGTGGCTGGTCTCTCTTCGGTGTTTCTTGCCAGTGTGAACGTGGCACTCGCCCCTTCCTCGGCCCAAGCCCAGGAACCGGAAGAGGCATTCGAGACTCTAGACCTCGGCGTGCATATCGTACGGAACGTCAGTCGAAGTGCCGTCCACGAGTTCTGGGACACCGGTACCGGGCTCGAGACCAGTGTTTCAACGACCTTTTACGCAGGTGCCATACAGTTCGGAGCCCGCTACGCTCCCCACGCCGGCCGTAGGCTCGAGTATCCTGATTTTTCAGCTTGGTATCTCTACGGCGGTTGGAGCTACGATGTCAGCCTGCCACACGGCTTCACTTGGCAGTCCGGGTTCCGGATAGGGCTCTTCATCATGAACTTTGACTCCGACGTTCCAAACAACAAGGAGAGTGAGTTGGGCACGACGCTCCAGACCGGTCTCGCGTATAGTGTCACACCAAAATGGTCGCTCGATGTATCAGGACGGTATCAGTTGGTCTTCACGCACGAGCGCCTGCGGTACGGCTTATTCGCACTCGGAGTACGCCGCTCGTTCACAACCCCTCATTGGCTCAGGTGGTTCTTCGAGTGAGAGTTCTGGCTCTGTCGATCGTCCTCGCGGCACAGCTCAGCGGCGTTGGGATGGGACAGGCCCCACCCACAACCATCGACCGTCAGGTGATCACTGGCGACGAGCTTCGCGCGGCAGGGGCACTGAGACTGACTGACATGCTGTGGCTGATAGACGACTGGCATGTGAGCCCTGTCGACGGATTCACATCTGAGGTGAGCGCTCGTGGATTGGCGCCATTGGAGCAGCAGACGTGTAAAGTCATGTTGAACGGTCACCTGGTCAATCTCTCGGCCCTAGGAACGACGAGCCTCAACCGATTGCCTGTGGACATCACGTGGATTGACTCCATCGAGGTATTCAGCGTGCCGCAGTTCCACGGAGGTGAGTTCGTCACGGGTGGGTTGGTCCACATCCACACCAACTCACCCGAGAGAGCCTTGTCGATTCGAGGCCGGTATGCATTGGGAAACGAGATCGGAGATCCGGGTCCTTTTCGGTTCACGCCCATGGCAACCGAGAACGTTACACGAGTGGGCCCCGACCGCTCGATAGGCGTGTCGTATGCTGCTGCACGTTGGTATGCCGAAGCCGGGGTGGTTGGACATCACTATCCCCTCACCGACCCCGCGATTGCTGAACGCATCTCCAGTGTAGCTGGCTGGGTCAGTGAGATATCTCACCGGGCGTACATGGCTCGAATTGGCGTGAATCTACTGGGCGGAACTCACGAGGCCTTTTACGCCGTGTCGAGTTTCAACGACTATTTCTTTCTCCGACCGTTCGGACGTGAGTTGCCCACGGAAAACCACCTGAAAAATGCGAGCATCAACGGCTCGATACCTTTGACAGATCACGACCGCGTGCAATATCGAATCGTGCGGACTGTCAATCGCCTCTCCGAGAGTGAGAACCGGTTCGACCTCGATTTCGACTGGAACCAGCGAACCTCGATCGCACTGGTTGAGGCAATACATGCTGCTCCGGCCTCCGAGCTAAAAATCGGGGCCGGCCTAAGGAGCGCGAAAGTCAACACTCGATACTCGCTGACAAAAGATGGTTTTGCGATTCCCCGTTTGCACGGTGAGTTCACACATGCGATCTCGGATCGAATCACGCAACGGTATGGCGCTGCAGTGGCGTTCGGCAGCGGGAGTGTCGGAGTCGAAGCTCTTGTGCACCACCGTATCCGAGTCACCGCTCGTCACACCCTGGATGCGAATGTCACCTTCAGTCAGAGATTGGCCGAGGACGATGCCCGAATATGGTATTGGATGGATCATGGATACGGATTCCTGACAGACGCGGGTGTTGACGTCAGCGTGGAAGGAGAAGATGACGGACACCGTCAGGTTACCGCAGACCTGTCCTATTCGGTGAGCGCGACAGACGCTCTGCAAGTTCACCTCGGCACGTTTGTGCGATGGTTTTCCAACGTCCGCTTGACCGAACAATCCTTCCGCTTCGACCCATCGGACAAGTCGTTCTCTTCACCTGTCACACTGAACACACGTAGTGGACAAGTCGGCGGTGTCGACGTGCTGGCGAGTTGGGAGCCGGTCCCGCACTTGGCGATGTCGGCATACTATCGGGTCCAAGGTCCGGTTGGGGGTGACCGCCTGTTCAGGGATGCGTGGAGCTCCATCCCGCCTCATAAAATCCAGAGCCGCCTTCGATTTTCACCGGTGGATGGCTTTAGCATATGGGGAAGATTGGGATACCACAGTGCCACAGAATACCCCGCTTTTCGCAACGCCGAGGCGGAGTCCGGTGGCGAGTATTCGGGTACAGTCGACGACCTCGTGTTCCTGGACATGGCCGTGGAGAAATGGCTTGCAGGCAAGACTCTTCGTCTGAGCCTGGGATTGAGCAACGTGCTCAATCAGCCAAAACGTGGACACCCGATAGGTGATCGGTTCGACATGACCGCAGTGCTGCAAGGGGAGGTGCATATCAACTCAGCCATTGAGCGGTTGGGCAGGCTGTTCCCTCATTGAAGTCGTCGTATTGGAGACTACCTCGGTCGGAACGAATTCTCACCGTATCAATAGTAATGTTCGGCGATGTATGCGGCTGCTTCTCCAACATGCGCTGCTATCCCGCGCGAGCGCAGTAGCCCGGTAGAAGTGTGCTCATCGTGCCAGAGTCGGAGGCTGGGATCGTAAACGACCATCATGTTGAGTCCTCGTGCCGTCTCCGCAACGAAAGTGTCTTCGCCGTACAGGAACAGGGGATACTGCAATCCTCCCCCGCATTCGAAATACGCCTTCGAAAACACTATGCAGCTGGCATGTGGAGCGTAGATCTGCCGAACCGCGTGTCTCGACGACTTCACGCGATATGTACTGCTTACGCCCCGGAGCACGTGTGTATGCCGCAGCATCTTCGCAATCGTGTGCTTTAGCAGAGAGCCAGACTCGTAAAGATTCAGCGTATAGGGATTGCTGAACACCGCTTTGCGAAACCGGACCACGGCACGCCGAGGCTTGTGGACCATGAATGGGTTCAGATCACCTCCCGTGATGCTCGATAATATGGAGGGCGCAAGCACCCCGACACCATCAGGACGACTTGCGCAGACCAGGTTGTTCACAAATTCTCGGTCCCTGAATTCGATGTCCACGTTCGATACTACCACCCATTCAGGCAATGGGTGGGATTCGAGGTAGCGATTCAGCCCGTAGGCAGCGCCGCCAAAATACCCGAGGTTGCGGGGGGAGGGCAGAAACATCACCTTCCGGTTCATTGCATTGAGCCTCCCCGCAAGACTGCAGTCTCCTCCATTCGCAGTGTTGTCCACTATTGTGACCGCGCAACTTCGTCTTCGTCCCAACCTGCCAGTCGACGCCACAGACCGTGCTGTCATCTCGCTCATTCCGTAGTTGACCCCTATCAACAATACCCTTCGCGGAGGTTCGTTCATCGTCGTCTCTCACTCGCCGCGATGCTGCGCGATTAGGCGCCTAGCCGTTTGCATGAAGCACCAAGTCGTCACCGAATCCTACGCCGGAAAAGACCGCACGCTGCGCATGTTCAGTCCAATGACCGGAGGCATCGAGAATATCTGCCAAGGCTGTCCACCCTAGAGAACACCTCCTTTCCACCACATCTACACACGGCTATTATCCATGGCATTCTGAGCCGGTGCCCACACTCCATGGATGCAGAACGTTCTCCCGCCGAGCACACCAAGGGATACAACGTACACGTGTATCCCAATCCAATTGCCTATCCCACCAGGCTCGAAAAGCTCACCCGCTCAATTGCGGCAACTACTGCGCGCAAGATTGTCATCCTCGGGATTCACGAGAGTCACCTGCCGTACGACGAGTTTCTATCCGAAGATGTTGTGATCAAGCGGTTTCCTCTTGTGTTTGGAGCCGGCACGCGCAGCACATTCCTGAAGGTGCTTCAGGCGATGCATTTCAGCTTCCGAGCATTTTGCTTCTGCATATGCAGGCACGTAGAAGCAGTCAACGTCCACACACTCTCCCTGCTGCCTCTTGGTGTTCTTCTGAAGTGCATGAAGGGCACAACGATTGTCTATGACATTCACGAACTGGAAACCGAGAAGCTCCATTGGCGCGGATTCAGGAGGCAACTTGGCAAGCTCGTCGAGTCCTGTCTCATTTCTCATGTAGCTCAGGTAGTTGTCGTGAGCCCTTCGATTGCCGAATGGTACAAGAACGAATACGGAGTCGACAGTGAGGTGATTCTCAATGCGCCTCAGGCGGCCAGCCCGGTCATACCACGCCGGTTGTTCAACGACCACTTCGGAATTCCCCACGACACCCTCATCTTCCTCTACCAAGGCTCCCTCGGCCCTGGCAGAAGCATCGAACTGCTACTTGACGTCTTCCGTAACGCCGTGAACCGCTGTATCGTCTTTCTCGGTTACGGCGACCTTGAAAACAGAATCCGAGGTGTCGCCTCCGGTTCTCGCAGCATCTTCTATCACCCTGCAATGCCGGCTAACGAGATCTTGAGGTTCACCGCCTCTGCTGACGTCGGCCTGGCCCTCATCGAAGACGTCTGTCTGAGTTACCGCTACGCCTTACCCACGAAGTTCTTCGAATACATCGCCGCGGGCATTCCGGTCATTTCATCTGACGGTGTCGACATGAAGCGTATCATCGACAGGTATGACATTGGCATCACCGTGGCGGACCCGTCGTACAAGACGCTCACAGCCCTCGTGCACTCGCTCGACCGGCGCACGCTCTCCGCCTTTCGGGCCAATATGCGCGCCATATCGCAACAGTACACTTGGATACGCGAGCATGAGAAAATAGAACGCATTTATGGTCGTCTGCTACCCAACCGCACGTGAACCTTGCCAGCATGCGAATACGTGAATCCTTGCCCCCATCGATTTCGGCTGCACTTTCAGGGTTCTCGAAGGCAATCGAGTTCCTCGCCCGCAGACCACACCTGTATCAGTGCGCCAATTTGGTGAGATCTCTTTTTCACCCGAAGGCCTCTATCCTCCCGTATCAACCTGTGTATCTGCTCGTTTCTGTCACAAACCGCTGTCAGCTTCGCTGTGACATGTGCCATATGCACTCGCCGCGCGTGGACCATCGTGCCACGAACCGTCAAGACATGACGTTGGAGACATTCAAACGCGTGTTGGAAACACACAACCACGCCGCCAACATCTCCATCGTCGGCAACGGCGAGCCGCTGTTGAACCGGCAGTTCTACGAGATGGTGTCCTACGCGGCGAGTGTTCGTCGTGCGCGAGTCACAACGCTGACGAATGGGTTCTTTCAGGTTACTGATGTTGACAGTCTTCTCGACTCGGGGCTCGACCTGATCTCCATCAGCCTCAAGAGCTACGATGCCGATGACTTTTTCAGGCTGACAGGGTTGGGCAGACACATCTTTCAGACGGTTGTCGACAATACCCGGGAGCTTGTCAGGCGAAGATCTCGCCACCGGCCATACCCCAGCGTTGCCGCGTCGTTCATCTTGGACAAGCACAACTACTTGCGCATCACCCAAATGCTCGATCTCGCAGACTCCCTCGGCGTCGACCAGGTGAAGTTCGACCCATTCATACCTCTTCCGATGAGCGGATTCCGGCTGAACGAACGCTGCATAACGACATCAGATCGCGCAGCCATCACCGCCGTTGCAGGCGAGGCTCCGTACAAACAGCGCATGAAGATCAGGCCACCGGTGGCAATCGACCTCCATAAGAAAGATGCGATATGTGACTCGTTCTTCAGGGTCTTGCGTGTCAACAGTGACGGCTTCGTTAGTGGATGCATCGTGAGCCACAGCGAACTCGAGAGCGGCCATTCATTCGAAGAAAGGAACGTCTGGAATAGTCCCTATTTCCAGAAGATGAGAACACACTTCATCCATCGGGAGACACGGGATCTACCTAGTGTCTGCAGGCAGTGTCACCAGTACTGTGGCCAGCCATTGTGGTGAGTTCAGACACTCATCGAAAGTAGATGCAGGACTTGCAGAATGGTACGGAGTCCAATTCGCGCACGGTGTGAGCATGTCTCAACTGCGTCAACTTGGATCCGTTCCAGATCTCGCCAATTGATTCAGTCGTCACGCTTCCCACCTCTGTGTAGCCACCGTGTTTGCTCTGAGGACCACAGACCGGAACCGACCCATCATACAATACTGACAGCTCGCGCCTCACCCGTTTGCACGTCCTGGGGAAGGCCTGGTGCACGGGTGTCCCTGCGGGTACCAGTGGGTTGTATACGCAAAAGTCCACCATGTCTGTGACCCCAGCCCAGCTTCGACGAAAACCCTCCAGCTGGTGCGACGTGTCACCGGGAAAGACGACGTGCTGAACCACGATCTTTGGGAAGCGCCTCATACTCGCCTTTCTCCGATTGAAGAGCACCGTGATGTTCTCACGCAGCTCACGGTAGTCGCCACCTATTCGGATACTCTCATACTGCTCCGCATCGTAACCATCCACTGATATCACGATCGTCGTCTGTTCCAGTTCCAGGATATCGCCGTGCGCCATCCTCGAAAGGATCATGCCATTTGTGAAGACATAGGTCCGTACCTGCCCGTCCAGGCAATGGGACATCATATCACCGAAATCCTCATGGACCGATGGTTCACCCCACCCGCCGACCTTCAGTATCGTACCCCTGTTTTCGCCAATCTCGCCGACGATGTCACTGAACATACTGGGTTCCATCCTGCCCAATGCTCTGTGGCGGTTTGCCGCATATCGGTGGCAATGCGTGCAGCGAAGATTACACCGATTTGTCAGTTCCACCGTGACCCGTACAGGGAAGGTCGCTTGCCGAAAGACATATGGAGAATTGAAGTAGATGAACCCGCAGAGTTCCCTCAGCGATCTCGATGTACGTGCCTCAAACAATAGCCGCGGGATGTTGTGGATCACCGATCTCCAGTGCTCGCGGCTGATCTCGCTCCTTTTCATTCCCACTCCCCGTCCAGTGCCACGTATCTCTAAACGGTCACTTCTGCAACACGAATATGCCGCGTATGCTCATGAGCTCACTGCGGCTATACCTG
>JBDGYW010000208.1:0-9147 GCA_039588935.1 Gemmatimonadota bacterium
ATGACTCCATGAACTGAAAGAAACCGCTGTGCTTGTCCAGCTGACTTGAACCCTCGTAGGTGACGACAATTCTGCGCAACGCCAGGAGTACCTCGACGTCGCGGAAACTCAGGAAAAATCGGTTGTACAGCCAGACACTGTCGCTGATGATTTCGCGAGGGAACCGGTAGCGGCAGTAGCTGATTGTATGGTTTTCATCAATGGAGTGTGGAGGGAACCGGCTCAAGTTGACAATATTATTCGGTGTGATTGTTCACTTGACTGTTGCTTGACTTTGGCCCGATAGAGTCGGAGTCATCACACTGTCAGGAACATGCCATGCGTCTCCTCAGTCTCGCTCTAGGAGTAGCCCTTTTAAGCCCCATTGATGGCCTGACAGCACAAGAGCCACCGCCCATCGAGCCCGGTGCGCGGGTGCGGGTCGAGCAATGTCACGCTGAGTTGCGTAGTAATGGGCGACGAAGAACCGTGTGCGAACGAAGTGTTGGAACTCTATCGACCCTATCAGCCAACACCCTAGCGGTTGCGGATGGACCAGGCGGACTTCTGTTCGCGCTGGACTCGGTGACCTCGATCGAAGTGAGCAGCGGACAGAAGAGGCAAGTTGTCAGAGGTGCTTTAATCGGATTCGGTGTGGGAGTGGTAGCCGGTGTTGCTTTGGGTAAGTCCACAGACGTCTGCAATCCACCGAGTTGTTACAGAGTTGGCCCATCTGACCTTCCGGACCCTGCCGCCGTTGGCGGCGTTGCGGGCGGACTGTTCGGTGCGCTTGTCGGCGTGTTGGTCGGTACACTCATCAAGACCGAACGATGGGAGGAAGTCCCGCTGGACCGTCTCCGTGTGAGCTTTGCGCCGCAGCGTGTTGGTAAGTTTGCACTTGGGCTTTCGGTAAGTTTCTAGGTGCAAGTTTCGTCAAACTGTACCCTTGCGTCGAATCTCCATCTCCAAAGATCAACCGTAGATCAGCGTATACGAAAACTTCACGAGGATTGACCGCTCCCCGAGAGCGTTGAGGCGGTGTGTGATTGGATCGACTGTCAGCCCCTCGTTATAGATGATGAAGAGATCGCGTCCCTCAGCGAAGTTGTACCGGATCCTGGTGTCCGCGCTCAGCCGTTGGGACTGGCTGTTGTACTGAACGAACGCAGAAAGAGAAAATGCGTGGTTCACGGCACCGTGAGTCCGGAGGCGAACCACGTCTGAGTCAAACCGTTCGCCCCTGTCGGGGAACTCGGCCCGGGTTCGTTCGTAGTCCAAACCAACTTCGAAATGCTGCGATGCTCGCCAGAAAGGCCTCAGAATGATGAAGGTCCAATGGCCATCGTAATATTGGCCGTAACGAGCATAGAATTGGCCGCTGACGGGCCAGCTCGACGGCAACGTCAGAAAGCCTCGGATAGAAGCGAAACGGTAATGGCCGCGAGGAATGGTTGCGTCACCCAATTCGAACGTTTCGTCTACATCCTCGTAGAGACCATTCGCCTCCAGATCGATGTTGATTCCGGACTTCCAGCGAATTTGCCAGGCGGGAGCGATCTCCACCGATTCGAGTCCGCCGTCAAGGCGACTGATTCCGAGCACCTCAATGCCCGGGCCATGGCGGTACAGGGCGTTGCCGCTACTGAGGAGCCAAAGGTAGTCGACGGCGCCGTCATAGCGGGCAATGCCGGACCGATCTACGAAGCCCGTGCCCGGGTCATAGTCTGATCCGGTCCAGCCCAAAGATTGACTGTAGCTGATGCCGCTCCCAGCGCGCCGCTCGACTTGCACGACGCCGGCCGTGGATCCTAGATGACCGCGACCCTCAACAAGACTCTGGGACACGCTTCCGCTGGCGTACGTCTGTCGGCCGAATTGGATCGTACCGTCGATACCATACGCCACCGATGTCGTCCCACCGTCAACGGGGACCCTGCTCGTCAACATGAGTCCGGCGTATGAACCCGGGTTGAACGTTCGACGCCGCAGCCGCAAGGCCGCGAAGTTTTCTGACGGTGTGCTTGCTGCGGCCGCCGTCTGCATGTCCAACATGCCCAGATCCCACTCACCTACCCGGCCGACCACCCGACCGCCACCAAGGAGTCGAATTGGGACTCCGTCTTTTGACAGACCTATCCGGCGGCTGTGGAACATTCGGACGTTGCCCACACCGGTGAAATCGAAGATCCCGGCACGCTCAAGGAAGAACTGTCGCTTCTCTGGAAAGAAAAGGCTGAACCGACCTCGATTGACCTGTTCAGCGTCTGCCTCTGACTGAGCGAAATCGGTATTCAGCGAGAGATCTAGCACCAGGTTGTCTGCCAAGCCGTACTTCACATCCAGACCGAGATCCAGATTCAAGTCCGTCGGCTCCGTCAACTCGTCGCCGTCTCCCGACGTACCGTCCTGTTGACCGCCCGCGAGCAGATACGGGGTCAGGTAGACTGGGCGCGATGGTGTGATCCCCCTCAGCGCCACATTCGCCCCCAACGACGGTTTCCGGTAGCTCCCACTCCATTCGGGTGGTATGCCAGGGTATGTAATCTCCTCGTTCTTTCGAGCGATGGTGCGGCGCGCGATCAACCCCATGATCACTTCACCGGCAAGCTCTTGGAATCGAAGGCTCGAGAGCGGGATTCGCATCTCCATTGTCCAACCGCTAGGCGTGATTTGCGTCTCCACCTCCCAGAATGTGTTCCATGCCGCGTCGTCGGCCGGCCGATTGGCAACGACCGGCTCTCCATCGTTGACAACCGAAAAATCGAGTCTGACTCCCGCAGGATTTGTCGCAAAGCCGACGGCGTTTTCTTCGTCTCCGTACGTGTCCAGGACGATCTCGAATGCATCGTCATTGCCGGGCCGGTCGCGGGTTAGACTCCCGACGCTCAGACCACCCGGAGCCGAATCGCCGAACCGGCCCGCCACATACAGGAAAGCATTGTCATAACCGATGAGCACCTCTGTGGCCTCGCTTGGTTCGACCCCGTAGACTGGAACCGCGGCGACCATCTCCAGTGGAACCGCATCGCGCCAGGCTATGTCGTCCGGCACTCCGTCAAAGTCGATCAGGTGTCGCAGACGTGGCACCTCGAGTATGTGCTCCCGACCCGTCTCCCCCTCGGAAACCTGATACTGCGCAGAGAGTGGCGCCGGAGCGAGGACGGCAAGACCTAATGCCACACTCAGATAGGAGTGGAACACCGGCGTATTCCGGCGGTCACAGCTCATTCATCCTCCGTAGCGCATCTGATTGTCTCGGATACCGTATCATTCTCAAGCATCAACGAACCAAAGAACGTAGGGGTGGTTTTCCGCAGGAAGGAGGGTTGTTCTGCAAGCGGTCAGAATGATCGGCGAGCGGTCGATTGAGAGGGCGAATGAACGGCTGGAAAACGTCCTTTCATGGGGCCGCATTTCGGAGAGCGAGTTGTTCTCCTGTGCGAGTTTGTTTCTCTTGCATTTATCACTTCTCAGTTCCCTGGCCAAGACGTAGTTTGGAGATATGACGGGCAGCCCGACACGCACCCAGCAACGAAAGACGAACGGTCACATGACCAGGCGAGCCGCATTCTGGACCGTACAGCTGGCGGGCTGGAGTGTGCTAGGGATCAACAACTACTTCGCCACGGCCCCGGAGCTGCTTGAAATCGAGAAGCTCCCCGTCTTCCTCATCAAGATGGCATTTGCCGCGTTGGGGTTCTGTTTCAGTTCTCTCCTTCACGGACTCTATGCGCACTTGACTCCGCGATTCCGCTATTCGGTCCGGCTAGTCGTGTTTGTGGCGCTTGCGTGCTTCAGCTTTGGGCTCATCTGGCACCTCGTCTATCGCTTGGCTCTCCCACCTCCGTTCGGCGGAGCCGACATGATCCTCCAGTTCGCGTTCGTGGTGGAGGCAGTGAACAACATCTTCGTATTGCTGGCGTGGAGCGCGGCATATTTCGGGCTGATTTTCTTGAGAGACTCGCGAATCCAAGAGCAGGCGGCTGTCGAAGCCAAGTCGTTGGCGCAGGAAACTCAACTCAAGGCCCTACAATACCAACTCAATCCGCATTTCCTTTTCAACGCCTTGAATTCCATTCGTGCCCTCACCCGCGACGACCGGGTCAAGGCAGACGAGATGGTCACGCAACTCGCCGAGTTTCTGCGTTTTACGCTCGCTGACGCGCCGGCGCGGGAGACACAACTTCATGGCGAGGTCGACGCGCTCGAGAAATACCTGGCCATCGAGCAAACACGGTTTGAAGACAAGCTCCAGGTGGAGATCTACATCGAGCCGAACGCCGGCGATTGTGTGATTCCGAGACTGCTGCTTCACCCTCTGCTCGAGAACGCGATAAAACACGGGATGCGGACCAGTTCCATGCCACTACGGGTAGTACTTCAAGCGGCAATGTCAGACGGTCGACTCCACATCGAGGTGGCAAACACCGGCAAGTTGGTCGAAGGGAACGGCCAGCAAGCGGTCGGTTACCGGGACACCGGGATCGGACTGGCGAACGTGAGGGAACGGTTGGAACACGCTTACCCTGGTAACCACCACTTCGAGATGATTCAAGATGGCGACTGGGTGAGGGCCTTAGTGAATATCAATCAGACGCCGAGAGAGCTGGATGCCGAAGGAACTTAAGGCCGTGATTGTTGACGATGAGCGACTCGCTCGGCGAGAGCTCACAACGATGCTCGAACTGCATCCCGAGGTGGCGGTTGTCGGTGAGGCAGATTCGGTGGCTGCCGCGGCAAAGAAGATTCACAGCGAAGAACCGGATCTCGTCTTTCTGGACATACAATTGGCCGGAGAATCAGGCTTTGATTTGCTGGACAAGCTGACGCAAGAGGTACAGATCATCTTCGTCACTGCATACCAAGAGCACGCGGTCCGGGCCTTCGATGTGAACGCGTTGGACTATCTGCTGAAGCCTGTAACGAGAGAACGTCTGTCTGAGGCACTAGTAAAGGTCCGGAAGCCAACCGCACCACTCGAGCAGGCTCAAGGACCCTTGGCGTACGATGACCGCATGTTCGTGCGCCTTGATGGCAGAATGGCGTTCTTACGTATCGATTCGATCAAGTTCGTGACGGCAGACCGCGACTACTCCTACGTGCACACGACGGACGGACGGAGACGGATGGTTAACAAGCCGTTGAAGGAGTGGGAAAACCGGCTGCCCGACAGCCACTTTCTTCGCATCCACCGGTCCACGATCGTCGCCATGGATTACGTGAAGCGTCTTGAACCCTGGTCCAACTATACCTACCTCGTTTTCCTGGATGGCTCGGAAGAACCTCTAACGATGAGTCGCCGCTACGCGGCGAAGGCGAAGAAACAACTCGGCTGATTGCGGGGTGGTGCACCCTGCGGGACCGCTGTTCGCACCGCCGATCTGCTGCTGAGGTCTCCGTCGTTGCCTCCAGCCCAAATTGTTGGTTGTGGCCGCCAGACGTGGTGACTTCTTCCGTGTGCGCAGGGTATCTCCATCGTCAATGTGACTCCTAACCGACACCCAAAGCGCGCTGGATCCGGAGGAATTCACGATGCGAACCAATGCTGGAAAATGGATGCCTGTTTTTTTCGCCACAACACTCATGATCGCTGCCGGCGGATGTTCCGATGTTCTGGGGAATGACGGTCTCGGTATCACGATCACGTTCAGTGACAGCGTGGTAACGCCCGACCAGCCCGTGACGGTGACAGTCACGGTGATGAATCTTGGTGACTCGGTGGTGTGGGGTAGGGGAAGCTCGTCGTGTCAGCTGGGCGCGCTCGTCCTGACGGACATGGGCGAACATAGAGTTGACGTTGGACGTCTCTGCACAGAGGACTTCGGCCCACAGGGTCTCGCCCAAGGCGAATCGCGTACGGAACAGTGGCCTTGGGCGGGCGAAGCCACAATCGACGGTATGACGAGCAGCTTGCTTCTCAATACATACGGGGTTGTTGCGGTTGCTGGAACGGTGCTCCGCAGCGAGCCACGTGTTATCCGAATTGGTTCCGGCGAGTCCCCGTAGCTCCCGCCCACTCGCTCGATCCATGTGTTGTCCTACGTGAATTCGACAACTCCATAGGTGAAGCTCATGTAGCCGGAAAGGGATGGAATCGCGTCCCGCTGTTCCGCGTGAGTCCAGTCCGTGTCTTGGACCAAGACGGTACTGTCAACTTTAACCGGCCCTCTCCAGACTGCGCTGACGAATACGAATACGAGTTGAGAATGCCGATTGGAGTGCCAGTTCAGTCCCGAAACGCCGTCATCGGATCGACGCGGCTTGCTCGCAAAGCCGGAACCGAACACGCCAGCAGAGCCACGAGCGTCAGGGTCACCGTCACGCCCACAAAAGTCGCTAGGTCCATGGTACTCACCTCGAATAGGACTGCTTCCAGCACTCTCGTGGAAATCACCGCCCCAGCGAGGCCCAGCAGGATACCAGCTGCGACCAATGTCATAGCCTGACTCACAACATGTTTGACCACTTCGGATCTGCGCGCACCCAACGCAAGGCGGACGCCTATCTCATGCGTCCGCTGGTTTACCCAATAGGAAAGCACTCCGTAGACGCCGACTGCAGAAAGGACCAACGCGATTGCGGCAAAAACGCCGAGCACGATCATGTAGAAACGCTCTGCCGCAACGGTGTCCGCGACGATTGTGCTCACGGGGATGATGCTGTGAGGTGGTTGCGCTGGATCGACCTCCTGCACAACCGACCGCAACGTCGAAGAGAGTTCGCCGGGGTCACCGCCCGCGCGAACAACGACAGTCATGTAACTCCGCGGCACCTGAGAGTGCGGCACGTACATCTCCGCGCGCGGTACCTGGTGCAGACCGTGTTGGCGCGTGTCTCCCGCAACGCCAACTACCTCAAACCAGCGCCATTGAGTGGACGGCGTATAGAAACGCTCACCGATTGCTTCTCGTCCCGGCCAGACCTCGCGCGCCATCGCTTCATTCACCACTGCGACAAACGGCGCATCCGGGCCGTCGAAGCTGTCGAAGGTTCGCCCTTCCACGAGCGGTATGCCAAGCGTTTCGAAATACCCGGGCGTTACCACTCTGAAATCCGCCTGCGGCAGTTCACCGTCCGCCAGGTCCTCACGGCCCTCTACACGATAAGGGAGATCATACGCTACACCGACGGGGTCCATCGGCAGTGCCGTAGATGACCCGACGGCTTCAATCCCAGGCTCGGCGGCGAGTCGTTGCTCGAGCTGTTCAAAGTAAACTCGCAGCTTCTCAACCGTGTCGTAGCGCTTGCCGTCGAGGAAGAAGCGGGCCGCAACGGTGCGGTGAGCGTCGAAACCAGGATCGACACTCCTCAGCTCGACCATTGTCCGGATGAGAAGGCCCGAGCAACACAACAGCACGAGGGTTAGCGCAAGTTGTGATGTTACCAGAAACGCGCGTGCGCGCCCGTGTCTTCTGCTACTCGTGGAACCGAACGCCCTTCCCTCCGCCAGTGACTGTTGTAGGTCGACTCGAGCACCGTGAACGGCCGGTGCAATGCCGAAAAGGAGCCCCGTGACAAATGACACGAATGCGGCGAAACCGAGAGCCTGCCAGTCCAACGCAAGTTCCTCAACCCGCGGCAAGATCCCGGGTTCGGTGGAGAGAATCAGGTTGTGGGTCAGATATGCGAAGCCGACCCCGAGCAGTCCGCCCGCGAGAGCGAGCGCCACACTCTCGATCAAGAGCTGACGCACCAAGCGAGCCTTGCCCGCTCCGAGCGCAGCCCGAAGGGCCATTTCCCGTCCACGTACGGATGCGCGCGCCAAAAGCATGTTTGCTATGTTCACGCACGCTATGACCAGTACGAGGGTCACGGCCACAAACGCCACAACCAGGGTTGCGGTCACGTCTCCCAGCATTTGCGCACGCAGTGACGTGACCCGTGCGTCCCAACCTTCATAAACTGACGCGTACTCCCCGATTGCGAGGTTTCTCTCGATTCTCGAGAGATCTCGCTGCGCCTGCTCAACCGTCACTCCGGGTGCCAACCTGCCGTAGACCTCCAAAACCCGCTCATGCCGGTCGTACCACAACTCGCTCCGAAAGGCGACCGGCAGCCATACGTCGACATCGACGTGGGGCACTGCGACTTGTGGCCCCATCACCCCGACGATCGTTACCGGCGCACCGTCCAAGGTTACGGTTCTGCCGACAACGTCGGGATTCGAGCCCCACCTTTCTCGCCACAGTCGGTGACTCACCACCATCACGGTCCCGCGTCGTCCCGGCTCAGCGTCATCCGGGGTAAACGGCCTTCCGAGCAATGGATACGCGCGGAGTACCGAGAAGAAATTGGGGTACACCAGGGCTCCGTTGAGGGAGACCGACTCCTGCTCGCCGAGGAGAATGAACGAGTCCCAAGTCCACGCCGTGAGATCTGCAAAGGTGTCGTTGTTATTTCGCCAATCCTGAAACAGGCCCCGCGATGACCGGCCGCTCTCGGCTGGCTCGGTTGGGTTGAACTCCCATGCTGTGACGAGGCGATCCGGTTCCCCAAAACGGAGCGGCCTCAACAATACGCCATTCACGACGCTGAAGATTGCAGTATTGGCGCCGATGCCGAGCGCAAGCGTGAGAAGCGCGGTGAAGGTGAAACCCGGTGTGCGAACAAACGCGCGAACGGCGTACTCCACATCCTGGGATAGTACATCGAAGAGGGAGCTACGGTTCGCCCGTCCGACCGGTCTGCCGAGTTGCACCGAGCCGAGCGCTGAGTCGGAGGGGCCGCGAACCACTCTCCACCATTCGAGACACGCCTCTCCCAGCATGTCCCTCAGCGAGCGGTGCCAAAAGCGCAACGCTGCAAACCAGGAACCGCTGGCGGCAGCGTCCCTCTTTCGGTCGCGGAACAACAGCAGCATGTCGTTCCCGAACTCCCTTCGGAAAGAACTCGGGAACAACCACAACATTAGGCGATAGAAAAGATCAGGCATCTCGCGCACCGATGATCATCTCGCCAACAGCTTGTGTGCCCGCGTCAGTGCCACAAGTCTCTCGAGACGTTTGGCTTCGGCCTTCACTGCAGCGAGACCGGCATCAGTGATGCGAAAATACCTCCGGCGCTGGTCGTCCAATCTGGGGTCAGGGCGCTCGTCGGATTCTTCGATGAGGCCGTCGGCAACGAGCGTGCGCAAGGTCCGATACAGGTTGGCCGGCTCAATCCGAAGCT
>JBDGYW010000209.1:0-9142 GCA_039588935.1 Gemmatimonadota bacterium
GTTGAATCCGCCCCAGGAGATGCCGAACATGCCGACGTTGCCGTTGGAGAAAGACTGCTGCGAGAGCCAATCGATGACTACCTCACCGTCTTCCTGCTCCTGATCGGTGTACTCGTACTCGATCAGCCTTCCCTCGCTGTTGCCGGTGCCGCGGATGTCGACCCGTGCGACGACGTAGCCGTGTTGGGTGAAATAGGAAAACATCGGGTAGTTGCGCGGCGACCGCGATTCGTTCTTTCGATAGGGGAGGTATTCCAGCAGCACCGGGTATGTTGCTTCAGCGTCGCTGCCTTCGGGAACCCAGAGGTCGGCGGCTAACCGTATGCCGTCTGGCATAACGATCCACGCCTCGCGGAACTCGATCCCGTCGTCGGCCAGCGACCCGTCGAGGTCGGAGCCGCCAGATGAGCTTGGCGCGCACGCAAGCGAGACAACGATTACGGCGGCGAGCAGGCACGGAACGCCTCGGCCGATGATGCTTGGGTTCATTGTTGTTCCCCTGTGAAGGTCGGGGCCGTTATCATTTTGAAGCAACCTGAATATACGAGTGCGATCGATGAACACAGCAACCGCAGCCTATTCTGATCGTCAACGTACCCAGGTGCGATGGGTGATCCTCGCACTTCTATTCATGGCGAGCTTCGTGGCCTATGTGCTGCGGACAAACATGTCCATAGCCGGCGAAAGCATCATGGCTGATCTCGGGTTGTCCACGATTCAGTTGGGTGTGGTGCTTGCTGCCTTTGCCTGGGGCTACGCCATTTTCCAGTTTCCGGGCGGCATTTTCGGTGACATCGTGGGGTGCCGTCGGGCACTCACCGTTATCGCAGTATTGTGGGGGATCCTGACATTGGTCACGGGCCTGGTACCCGGGACCACTATCGCATCCACAACGATCATCCTGACCACGCTCGTCGTGCTGCGATTTCTCGTTGGCGTCGTGCAAGCACCTCTGTTTCCGGTGGCCTGCGGCGGAGCGATTGGAAACTGGTTCCCGGTGTCGGGATGGGCATTTCCGAATGGACTGACGAGCACCGGGCTGACGATGGGGGCCGCCGCTACGGCACCGCTGATTGCCTGGTTGATGGCAACAGTGGGGTGGCGTGCGTCCTTTATCGTGACGGCACCGTTGGCTTTTCTGATTGCAGGGGTCTGGTGGTGGTACGCAAGAGACAACCCGGCCGATCACCCGCGAGTCAGCGAGCAAGAGCTGGACTTGATCAATGCGAACCGGCCTGCACCAGCACCGGCTATCGAAGACAAGACAGCATGGAAACGTGTGCTCGAGAACCGAGACATCCTGTTGCTCACCGCGAGCTACTTTTGCATGAACTATGTCTTCTACATTTTCTTCAACTGGTTCTTCATCTACCTCGTCGATGTTCGGGAATTCGAAATCCTGGAAGGGGGCTACTTCGCCGCAGCTCCGTGGATCGTCGGTGCAGTCGCTGCCAGCGTCGGGGGGCTTTGGTGTGATCGCCTCTGCAAACGTTTCGGTTCCCGGTGGGGATGCAGGATTCCCGGCATCGCCGGTCTCAGTCTCGTTGCCGGTCTTCTTTTCCTGGGTGCTACAGCCGAGAACCCTTACCTGGCCGTAGTGTTCCTGTCGTTGAGTTTCGGATGTACCCAGCTCACTGAGGGAGCCTACTGGGCGGCGGCGATCTCTGTATCGGGCAAGCACGCATCAGCCGCCACCGGAGTCATGAACACGGGTGGAAATGTCGTGGGCGGTATCGGGGCTCTTCTCGTTCCGATCACAGCCGAAGCTTATGGCTGGGTGCCGGCGCTCGCGACCGGATCGGTGTTTGCGATGATCGGCGTGGGGTTGTGGCTGTTCGTGCGCGCCGACAAGCCTTTGGTTTTTGTTCCTGGTGAGGGGTCTGTTTAGAGTCCAATAGGCCCGGCCGAAAACTCCTCGCGAGGAGAGTGGGGCGGCACTCAAACGCTGGAAAGGGAGTGTGGACGATGACAGCAGCAAACCAGCCCGGTTCTTTCTCTTGCGGTTCGCAGATTCTCAGCGACAGCCAGCTTGCCGAGATCCATCATGCGTCGCTGGAGATTCTCCGCCGTACCGGAGTGCGCGTTCGCGATACTGAGGCGCGCGACCTTCTCGGTGATGCCGGCTGTCTCGTCAGCGACGGGGACCTGGTGAAGTTCCCGGCGGCGATGGTCGAGGAGGGGTTGGTGCACGCTCCGTCCCGTATCGTGCTGTGCAGCCGTACCGGCAAACCGTCCGTCTTCCTGGAAGGGCAGCGTACATTCTTCGGCACTGGCTCGGACCTCCCGCATACCCTTGATCTCGAGACCGGAGAGCGGCGCCTGTCACGCCTCTCCGACGTCAGGGATACGGCCCGGCTGGCAGACTCCCTCCCGAACCTCGACTTCGTGATGTCGATGGCTCTGCCCTCTGAGGTGACACCGGCAACTTCGGACCGGCACTCGTTCCTGGCGATGATCAGCAACACCAGCAAGCCTGTGGTCTTCACCGCCTGGGACGAGACCGGCCTGGCCGACATCATCGCGATGGCGGAGACTGTTGCCGGCGGTGCCGCCGAGCTGACGCTCAATCCGTTTCTGCTGGCGTACCTCGAGCCCACCTCGCCGTTGCAGCACTCACAGGAAGTACTGCGCAAGATGCTCTTGATGGCTGACAGACGGCTTCCGATCGTCTACGCGCCTGGTGCGGTCGACGGTGCATCGGCGCCGGTGACCTCGGCGGGCAGCCTGGCGATGGCCAATGCCGAGGTCTTGAGCGGGCTCACCATTGCCCAGCTGCGTCAGCCTGGAACGCCCGTGGTCTATGGATCGGGCAGCGGCCCACTTGATATGCGGACTACTGTCGCCACCTACACCAGCCCGGAGTTCATGCTCCACTGCAAGGCGATGGCCGAGCTGGGACAGCGCTTCTATCACCTGCCGACGTGGGGTTTTTCGGGCTGCTCGGACAGCAAGGCACCGGACATCCAGGCCGGCATCGACAGCTCTCTATGGATCTTGTGGACCGCCCTGAGCGGCGCCAACCTGGTGCACGACATCGGCTATCTCGAGTCGGGCATGACCTGCTCGTACGAGATGATCGTGATCTGCGACGAGATCATCGGCTTTGTCCGCCGTCTTCTTGGCGGCATCGAGGTGACACCGGAAACAATGGCCCTGGACGTGATAGACGAGGTCGGTCCGGGCGGCGATTACGTCTCCACCGACCACACTCTGCATCACTTCAGGGAGTGCTGGTACCCGAGCATCCTCGACCGCTTCTCGTACCAATCGTGGACCGAAGCCGGGCAGCCCACGGCTATCGACAGGGCGCGACAAGCAGCTCGTGACGCGATCGCCAACCACATTCCGGAGCCGCTGCCGCAGACCACGATCGAGACTCTGCATGGTCTGGTTGCGGCAGCCGACGAGCGCGCCGGAATCTCGTGATTCGTAGAGGAAGACCGTGAAGATCGAGAAGGCGCTCGTGCCGTCCAGATGATGATCCGCCCCCAACTCAGGAAGGCGAATAGACAATGGCGAAACTAAAGAGGCTCGGAGTGCTCTTTTCCGCGAAACTGCAAGCCATTGTGATGGCATGTGTTGGCTTGATCTGTGGGATACTATATGCATTTGGTGGTTTTTTTTATGAGCTACTCACGAGTTCACTGAACTCGGGTACGGCAATAGCGTTCTTGGCACTCATTGGTATGCCAGCCATGTTCGCAACATGCGGGTTTGTAGCCGGGGCTATTGGAGCTGTTCTATATAATCTCGTAGCAAAATCGGTCGGTGGAATAGAGATGGATTTCGAACAGTTTGAACAATAGGTGTTCGGCCGAACCAACGACGTGTGCGCGCTGCTCGGCGACGTTCTCGCCCGTATCTCGGCAGCGCGTATTGATGCGGGGAAACACCGGAGTGCTTCGCACAAGCGTTGTTCGCTGCGCGAGCCAAAGCGTCACGCTCCGCAGCCGGGTGCCTCCCTCCGCGCACCCTCCGTTCGCTCCGCTCGACGATTAGACGCCGTGCGTCGCTCACTCCGGGCAGCGCTGCGGGAAGCGCCGGACCGCGTCGCACCGGCCGATGTGTACAACGGACGTCACCAGGAGATCCTGACCGCGAGACAGGGGTTGAAGGTGCAAAGGCTGAGATGGCGGGCGTGCTAAAAATCGAGGCGAAGCTCTGAGAGAGGAGGAGTTGATCAGGCCGTCATCAATAAGGGAACGCGTCCATTAATCTGAAGCGTTGATTGTCCCATTTGGTCTGACGACGTACAGTTCGGTGACTCCGAGTCGTGGTGACGGCAGTACGAACCCGGGAGTACACGTATGCTGAGCAGTCCGGGCAGTTTGGTATCACATATGCAGGCATTGGAGGGGCGATGGACCTCGTCGTAGCTGGAGTGGTAGCCGGAGTGTTGGGGACGTTGGCGATGGATTCGTTGAACCTTCTCTTCGCCCGAACCGGGATGCTCTCGAAAATCGACGTGGGGATGATTGGGAGGATGGCCGCGGGCTGGGCACGCGGGCGCTTCCGCTATGGGCATCCAAGCGAGATGGAACAGGTCGCGCACGAGAGGCTCTACGGTTATGTCGCGCACCACACCATCGGAGTGGGCTTCGCGGTCCCGTACGTGCTCGGGTGGGATCTCCTGGTCGGAGGGCCTGCTTCACCGGCATGGGCCCTTGCCTATGGCGTCGCGACGACGGTGGCCTCATGGTTCTTCGTTTACCCTTCCATGGGGTTTGGAGCGTTTGGCAGGCGGTCTCCCGAAGGCATTAGGGCTCCTCTTTCCAGCCTGGCCAACCACCTGTTCTATGGAGTGGGCCTTGCGGTCGGGATCGCACTGATGTGAGCCTTCGCACCCGGGAGATGGGGTTCCAGCTGGCGGTGGGTGCCGAATCCTGAAGGGCTGTTAGCCACGTCGTGGGGAGGGAGGAATGGGTATCCGGGGACTCTCTGCGCCACGAATCAGTCAATCCCAACCGGCGTTGATAGCCTTTGAATGAATGTGCTCTCGGATCGAGCGATCCGCGCGGGTGAACCTGCCCCCAACTGCAGCTGATCCGGAAATCTCCCTCCAACGCCATTCCAACCATTCATGCATACTAGGTATCTCATGTATACGTACAGAGATGATATCGTTGTCGCGGCCTGGTGGGCGGCGGCCAGGGGGCTAGAAAATGAAAGACATCGATCCACTGGAGTTTGTGCCACTCAGCGCCACTGACTTTCAACTTTTGCTGGCACTCACGGCCGGAGAACTCCACGGATACGCAATCGGCAAGTCCGTACGGGAAGCATCGGGTGGACGAGTGCGGATCGGGCTGGGTTCGCTGTACCGAATCCTCGCTCGGCTACTGAACTCAGGGCTCGTGGAGGAATCCGAGTTGGAAAACGAGACAACCGCGGACGGAACGACACGTCGCAAGTATCGCTTGACGGCGTTGGGACGAGCCGTGTTGCGCGCCGAAGTGAGTCGTCTGAGCGACGCCGTGGAGTTCGCCCGCTCGAGTCAACTCTTTGTCGACCGTGAGGCTTGACGTGAGGCCCGCATTGGCCGTTGTCGATCTCCTGATCGCGCTCTTACCGGCGCGGTTTCGCGAAGTGTTCGGACGCGAAATCCGCGCTGACTTTACTGACCACTGGAACGACAATGTTCTGTCGCACAACGGCGTTCTGAAAATGCTACGACTCGCCGGATTGCTCCTGACGACCTTTGGCAACCTCCTGCTCACCAATATCACGGAGCGTTTCAAGAGTTCCGTATCACCGCACCGCAAGAGAAATCCAATGAAAGCGATACGTCGGGATATCAGATCCAATCCATCGACACTGTGGCGGCAACCGGACTCCCTGCTGCAGGACGTGCGTTTTGCCGTTCGGGGACTCCTCAGGCAGCCGGGCTTCACGTCCGCGGTGATTCTCCTGCTTGCGATCGGGATCGGCGCCAACGTCGCAATGTACAGCGCCCTTCATCAGGCGCTGATACGACCGTTGCCGTTTACCGAGCCCGAGAGTCTGGTGCTGGGCCGCACGACCTTCAACGGCAACATCAACCCCGACATGTCTGCCTACGACTACTTCGACTACCGCGAGCGGAACGAGGTGTTCGAGTCGGTAGGTGCAGTCCGAACCGGCTCGAGATACGCAACGGTCACGGGCGGCGACGAACCGGAGCGGGTAAACACCTTGTTGGTGTCATGGGATCTCTTCCCAACACTTGGAATTTCGACTGTCACTGGAAGGTTTTTCACCCCCGCGGAGGGGGAACTGGGTGCCCCGAACGTGGTGATCATCAGCGGTGGCTATTGGCAAAGGAGGTTTGGGGGCTCGCCAGACGTCATCGGGAGCACAATTGTCGTCGGTGGCACGCCCCAGACAATCGTGGGAGTTTTGCCGACCGACTTCGAGTTCCTGCGCGATGTCGACCTGTGGCTACCGATGCGCCGAGGCAGCCCGACCGCAAACACGAGAGCGTGGCACAACTGGCTAATGGTCGGGCGGCTGAAGCCCGGCATCACTATCGAACGGGCCCGATCCGATTTCGAAGTGATCTCGGCGCAACTGGCCAGCGAATATCCTGAGACCAACCGCGACAAGGAAGTCTTGCTGACAGAGCTTCACGAGGCCTTCGCAGAGGATTACCAGTCCACTGTGGTCCTCCTCATGGGCGCGGTCGGCCTGGTTCTACTCATCGCCTGTGGCAACGTTGCCAGCTTGTTGCTGGCGCGAGGTGCAACCCGCCGTTCGGAGTTGTCTGTTCGCGCCGCGTTGGGAGCCTCATCGGGGCGCCTGGTCCGTCAACTGCTCACCGAGTCGATGGTCACCGCAATGGCGGGAGGTATGCTGGGTGTCGCGTTTGCCACGTACTTCCAGAAGCTCGTCCTTCACGTCGTTCCGGCCGATGTGCCGGGTATGGACAGTCTGGGAGTGTCATGGCCGATGTTGGCCTTCGCCCTCGCTGTGTCTGTAACCACCGGTCTTCTGTTTGGAGTCCTGCCGGCAGTCCAGGCGGCCCGAGCGAGAATCGCGGGCAACATCCGGTCAGGAGCGCGCACCACCGACTCTCGGGGGCAGCGCCTCCAAAGCGGCCTGGTGGTGACGCAAGTGGCGGTTTCGGTGATCCTGCTGATCGGATCGGGTTTGCTGCTCAAGAGCTTTGCTACGCTGCGGGCCGTGGAGCCGGGCTTCGACACGGCAGACCTTTTGACCACGGAGGTCCAGGTCGCGTCGAACAAGTATCCAGACGAGTCCGAGCGTGTTTTGTTGTTCTCCGCACTACTGGATGATCTGCGAGCGATACCAGGCGTTTCTGACGTGGCCATCATCAACCAATTGCCGGTCAGGAATCCCGGCAACAACCCCACTGTCTATGACGCGGATCGGCCGCCAGCGGACCTTCACGACAGTCGCCCCGCCTACTGGCGAACCATCTTGCCGGGATATTTCGATGCCATGGGGATCCCACTGATGCGTGGTCGCGGGATCGAGTCGTCGGATGGCGGCGGCACGCCCCCGGTTATGGTGATCAACGAGACGATGGCAAGCACGCTCTTCCCGGGCGAGGATCCGTTGGGCAAACGGGTCGCCGTCAACCTGCGCGACGACATCTACGAAGTCGTCGGTGTCGTTGGCGATGTGAGGCTGGATGGACCGCGGTACACGCCTCGGATGGCAATGTATGCGTCGTACTACCAGCATCCCACGCTCACCATGCGTTTTGCCGTTCGCTCCGCGATCGAATCGACGTCGTTGGCCGCGGCCATTCGCGACGTTGTATGGAACCACGACAGTGACGTTGCGGTGAGCGGGCTGTCGAGTATGGATGAGATCATTGCGCGCAGAGTATCGGACGACAAAGTCGTCGCCATGTCAGTGACGCTCTTTGCTGCTGTGGCGGTGTTGCTGGCCGCGCTCGGCCTGTACGGAGTGCTCGCGTACTACGTCAACCGCCGCAGTCACGAGATCGGAATCAAGGTTGCACTCGGCGCCGATGCCGGAAAGGTCATTCGACCGATTCTTAGAAGGGGGCTTTCGTTGGTCGCATTGGGGATTTCCCTGGGTGTCGTGGGGGCTTTCTGGGCAGCACGCGTTCTCCAGCGGTTGCTGTTTGACGTAGCACCGACAGATGCGGCGACCTTCGCGTTCGTATGCCTGCTCTTCGCAGCGGTTGCCTTGATCGCGTGCCTGCTTCCGGCGCTGAGAGCGCTCAGAGTGGATCCGGTGACCGCCCTGGCAGCACAGTAGCTGCGGCGCGCCTTCGACCTCCCGGCCACCCGTACTTCTCGTGCGGACGAGGATTGCAGGTGGTCGGGTTGTGGGGCCCTCAGGCACCGCAAATCTCCCACAGTCACAAATACATCCGCAGCCCGCGGCATTCCCTTCGCGCACCCTCCAAACGCTCCGCACGGCGATAGAGCGCCGAGCGTCGCTCTTCCGGGCAGCGCTACCGGAAGCGCCGGACCGCTTCGCACAGCCGTTGCGCGCTGTTCGTTGCACGTTGTGCTCGGCGCTCTCGTGACCCTGAGTAGAGATGGTATGAGGGGTGCAGTGGAACCAACCGCACCGTGTTCTGGGTATCAGGGAGACCGAGCCTCACCTCGTAAAGGGGGAATTCAGTGACCAGCTGCGGAAAACCATCCGTCACGGCGGTATCGACCGCGGTGTCCTTTGCGCTGACGTTCATCTTCCTCACCGGCGGGTGCGCTCAATCGCAGGAGCGATCTTCGTCTACTATCACAGCTGCCCGGCGCGAGGTCATCATCGACAGTGTCGTGTCGGCCCTGATAGAGACCTACGTCTTTCTGGAGGTGGCCGAGGAGATGCGGGAGCACCTACGCTCCAGACTGAGGGACGGGGCCTACCATGACCTCACGTCACCTCCGGCATTCACCCGACAGCTGACCACCGACCTCCAGTCGATCAGCCACGACCTCCATCTCAGGGTGTTCGTCCAATCCCCACCTCCTGTCGGCGAGGAGGACCGGCCCGATCCCGAGGAACGGGCGCGACTTCGGCTGGAACAGGCCCGTCGTGGGAACTTCGGGTTCCAGAAGGTGGAGATCCTCCCCGGGAACATCGGCTATCTGAAGCTTAACGGTTTCGTCGATGCCCAACTCGCCGGTCCGACGGCGGTCGCGGCGATGAATTTCCTGGCCAA
>JBDGYW010000210.1:0-9077 GCA_039588935.1 Gemmatimonadota bacterium
GCAGATTATCCGTGTCCCTCTGGTATGCATCTACCACGAGACTCGCATTGCCGCCCATGAACTCGACATCCAAACCGAGGTTCATGGATTGGTTCTCTTCCCACTTCAGGTCGGCGTTCCCCAACGACGTCTGCCTGAATCCCGGATCGGGCGAGCTTCCTGTTCCGGCAACATCGTAGTAGCTCGACCCGACCGAACCACCGAACTGCGACACTACGCGCCCTTGCGGGATGCTCTGGTTTCCGGTGACACCCCATCCGAACCGCAGCATCATGTTCGTGAAAAACTGGTTTCCCTGCAGGAAAGACTCCTCGGACAATCTCCATCCCGCACTGAATGCCGGGAACGTGCCCCACCGGTTCTCAGGGCCAAATGTCGAAGAACCGTCACGTCGCAACGTGACGTTCAGGTGATATCGGTCGGCGAAATTGTAGTCGACCTTTCCGAAGTAGGACAACAGCGAGCTTATGCTACCACCGCTGTTTACGTTCTTTGTCTCCGGGTCACCGATGGCATCTTGAATGTACCAGGCATTGATGTCCGTAGTGACCAGATTGTTGATTTGTGCATTGAGAGATCTGTACTTGCTGGCGCTCGCTTCATGTCCCAACAGGACCTCGACGTCGTGCCGATCGCCGATCGTAGTCCGGTAGGTCAGCGTGTTACTCCACACCCAGTTCCTGAAGTTGTCGAAAAACTCGCTGATGTTGTCGGACCACCCGGGCTCCGAATCCTCCGGGGATATGGGAGCGTAGCTCGTCTGTGACGCATTACTCATGTTGAACCCGAGCGAAGTTCTGAATTGCACTCCAGCCGTAACGTCGGCGGCGGCATATACATTTCCGAATAGAACGGTCTGCTTGTAGACGTTGTCTTTGCCGGCCCATGCCGACTTGAGCGGGTTCGAGTTATTCCCACAAGTCGTGCATTTCCCGGAGGCGAAATGCGGGCCAGGATCTTCTCCTGCAGCTTCCCGCCGCTCGCCCTCGATCGTATACACCGGGATTACGGGCTGCATCAGGATGTTCTTACCCATGATGCCGCCTTCGCCCCCTCCGTCGCCCCTCCCGCCGAACGACTCCTGGAGAGACAACGACACATTCTCACCGATGGTGAACGCGCCGGTATTGAACTCGGTGTTGAGGCGGATGCTGCCCCGTTCGAACCGGTTGTATGCCGCCGTGCCATCCTGATTGAGGTAATTGAAGGACGCGGTGTAGCGGTGGTCAGCGCCACCACCTCTGACGCCCACATTGGCATCCGTAGCCATTCCGGTACCGAAAACGGCATCCCACCAATCCGTGCCGGGGCTGCCCTTCATGATCAAGGCGTTCTGGTTGTTGGGATCTCCCCAGACGTAACCGCTCTCATCCGCGGTCGTCGTTTGACTGACCCCGTCATTTGGCCAGATGTAAGCAGGTACGCTCGGATTGTTGGGATCCCCAAAAATGTTCTCCGGGGGAGCCTGTCCCGCGTTCACATAACTGCGTCTGACGACTTCATAGTAGTCCAGAGCGTCAGTAATGAGGAAATCGTTGTAGCCGCGGATCGGGTTGGCCATACCCATTTTCACGTCCACCGTGAACTGGGGCGCTCCCTGTCTGCCGCGTATCGTTTGAATGATGACGACACCATTCGTTGCCCGAGATCCATAAATGGATGCGGCCGAAGCATCCTTCAGTACCTGCATGGACTCGACATCGTTTGGATTCAGGAAGTTGAGGTATGAGCTCTCGACCGGCGTGCCGTCGATGATATAGAGCGGATCGTTGTTCTGGAAGGAACTGACGCCCCGGATCCGCACGGTGGTTCGTCCGCCCGGATTGCCGCTTGCAGCAACCGTTATGCCGGGGACGCGACCATCCAGCCTTTGCAGCACACTTGCCGAACTCTGTCTTTCGAGGCTTGGCATCTCGACAGTCGTAATGGCACCTGTGATATCGGCGCGCCGTTGTTCGGTATAACCCGTAACGACGACCGCGTCCAACACCGCAATGGCCGGCTCCATGACGACATCAAGTGTTCTACGCCCGCCAACGTTCACGGCAAGCGCACGGAACCCGATGGCCGTTAGAACCAACACGCCATCAGTAGGAACCGCTGTGAACGAGTATCTCCCATCCGCATCGGTACTCGCACGGAAATCGGTACCCTGGACTCGCACAGCCACTCCCCGAATCGGATCACCTTCCAGAGAGGTTACCCTTCCGGAGACCGTGATCTGCTGGCCGAGTGCAGTCCCGCATAAAACCAGGGCCAAGACCAAACTCGTACCCAGTTCGCGCAGGTGTTTACGTAATAGCATTCTTCTCATGGCTATCGTCTCCCTCATCCACTAGGTTTTCAAATGGCCTTCAGGCCTTCCTCGGCGATCAGCTCGCGATAGGTAATGAGCTGAACGTTACGCGCCTCCTTGACCTCGGTGATCCTCGTTGATACTGGGGTGTCCAGTCCTCACTGACCATGCTGTCCCCTTTGCTTTGCGGTGCCGCCAGACATTGACGGGTCGAACTCCATTCCTGGTACCAGAGACAGGGAAAGCAGGACCGACACGGAAGGGGGGAACCAGACGTCAATGAGTCTTTGCATACCCATTTTGCCGCTGCATTCACACCCGCGCGGCGGCCGCCGATGATCAAGAATGTCGGCTCGGGAGCACCAGCGTTCTTGATCCACCCAGCCTGACAGAAAGCCGAAGGCGGCGAACTGGCAGGGCGGACGATACGGCATACACCAACGCTTTGGAACGCATGCATATGCTAGCTTTCATGCCCTTTGGCAGCTGATAACCTCAAAGATCATACGCCCCAAGCCATCAGCTCCACAAGAGGCCTGTTGCGGGTCACCTGTTAAGGCGACAAAGACAGGAAACTGCAGCGTGAGCCATGTCAGCCTTCCCGGTCGGTGTTGCTGTTCACGGGAGGGATCGGAACTCCGCGAAGACTCGTATCAGGAGTTCCTGGCGACTCTGGACGTGCAGCTTGCGGTATATTCGCCACAGGTAGGTATGAACAGTGTGCGGCGAGAGCCCGAGCTGTTCCGCGATGCGCTTCTCCGACGCGCCATCGAACAAAGCTCGGACGACGCCAGACTCGCGCGGCGACAGACCGAGGGCTGCGGTAAGCGAGCGCCACTCTCTCGGCGCGAACACGTCCTGGCCCAAGCCGTTCACGCCAGTGCGTGCCGAGAACTCTCTTCGCTGCTGCTGAGTGCCCGCATCTCCCATAGCAGCCCCCTAGAAGGTCACGCGCTACTGCCATATCTGAGCGCCTCCGTTCCGTGGGTTCCAATTCCCATCTGGTCCGGTGCTCATCCGCGGCTCCCCGCGCACAACATGGGTGCTAGACCGCCGCCCTTGTGCGCCCCCCTACCGCAGCTTCATCGATCCTAATACATGTATCCACTAGCAAGATGTATCCAGCAATGCTGGCTTCTACAACGAAGACGCCAGCCTCCTCGGAACACACCACATCCTCTCGCGTTTTCCCCCACGAGGTGACGTTCCTCATCACGGGCGCCACGGGCGCAGCACTCGCAAGTAAGGGAGTTCCAATCACCACACACAACGTACCACCCGATGAGCGGACCGTCCAGGAAGCCCTACTGGTTCGGGACACGGTCGAGGCTGCTGGTTCCGCTATTTGCCCTCTGGACGGAGTATGGGTCGCAGCCCATGACCGCGAGTTCACTTTACGCCTCGTCTGCGACTGCGGCCGAAGCTCCGTCATCAACCACTCCGACAAAGCTACCGGACCTACCACAGTCAGTAAGACTACGGCCGCCTTGGAGTTTCTCGCTTTCATCGCCTGGCTCGCTGCGGTGCAGGCGTGCGCATGTCGGTCAGGTCGGCGACGCCCTACTCGTTGGCCGAAGCGATTGTTCGGGAGTACGGACGCACGGTTGATTATCCACCCATGCCATCAGACGGGGCAGCTAAGGCGGCAGCACATATTCTGGAGGTGTCTCGTTGAGATGCCTGTTCGGGGGATTGGGAGCCTAAGAGGAGCGGGGTGGCCCTTATTCACAGTCGCGTTGAATCAGGTGGGCCGCCCGCGCCGGGAAGGTGGCGTGGACTGGACTGCCAACCCCGATCGCCAAGTCCCGAAACCTGGCCCTGCTGACCACAGCAACCACGCGGGCGCCGCAGTCGATCTCAACCCGGTAATGCGATTCCGCGGGTACCACTCTTGTCACCCGGCCGGCGATGACGTTGCCGCCGCTGTTGGCGGGGCTGTCGTCTTCCTGGAGATCGATCTCCTCGGGACGCACCGCGACATAAACCTCCCCGCCAACCTCGAAATCGCCAGCGGCATCGATACGGATCTCACCACAATCGACCTGCACGAGGTCGTTCGCACTGCCCGTAACGCGTCCCGGGATCAACGTCTCGACGCCCACGAAGCGGGCTACCTCGACCCGTTCCGGACGGGAAAAAACCGTCTCCGCGGAGCCTACTTGTGCGACACGGCCGTTGAAAAGCACCGCCACACGATCGCCCAGGGCGAGTGCTTCGCCACGGTCGTGAGTGGCGAAGACAGCGGTCACGCCGCTTTCGTCTAGTACCGCTTGGAACTCTTGGAGCTGGCTCTGCCGTGTGGGCGCATCGAGCGGCGCAAACGGTTCGTCGAGAAAGAGGACCTCCGGATCGAGCACCATGGCACGCGCAAGGCTGGTGCGCTGCGCCTCGCCGCCGGATAGCTTCAATGCCGGTCTGTCTCCGAGATGCGAGATGGAAAGCCTCTTGAGCCAGGCGTCGACGTGCTGCTCGGTCTCGAGCTTGGGCAAACCGCGGAAACGGAGCCCCAGCGCCACGTTCCGCCGCACGCTCATCCGGCAGAGCAGCGGCTCCTGCATTACAGCGGCCAAACGCCGCCTGCAACCGAGAAGCTGCCGCGCACTGCCGAAATCGACTTCTTCGCCGTCGAGCACCACGCGGCCTCGAGCGGGCCGGACCAGAAGGCCGAGCAGCCTGAGCAGTGTCGTCTTTCCCGACCCGTTTTCTCCGAGCAGTGTCAGGATCTCACCACGACGCACGGCAAGATGCGGGACTTCGAGCACCGTGCGACCATCGTAGGTCACAACGGCGTCGTGCAGCTCGAGCACATTCTCGTTCATCGCGCCGCGCTCCGCTGCTGGAAATGGGTGAGCAGCCACGTGATGAGGAAGGTGAGCGCTAGCAGGATCAGGCTCAGAGCAATCGCCACCTCGAAATTGCCCTTGCGCGTCTCGAGCACCGTGGCGGTTGTCAGCACGCGTGTGCGGCCCAGGATGTTTCCACCCACCATCATAACCGCTCCAACTTCCGAGATGACTGCCCCGAAGCCGGCGATGACGGCGGCCAGCATTGGCAGGCGAGCCTCCCAGAGTAGCACTCCGATGAGTTGGACGCGAGAAGCTCCGAGGCTCTTGAGCTGCAGCAGCAGTTTGGGATCGATTTGCTGCAGAGCCGCCATTGTCAGTCCCGTGACGACCGGGAACGCGATGAAAAACTGAGCGAGCACGATGGCGCCCGGAGTGGATAGCAGCTGCAGAAACCCGAGCGGCCCGCTTCGCCAGAGCACGATACAGACGAACAGGCCAACTACCACCGGCGGCAAACCCATGCCGGTGTTGATCAGGCTGACCGTGAAACCGCGTCCCCGAAACACCTTGAAGGCAAGCAGTGCTCCCAGCGGCACGCCGAAGGCGAGCGCCACCATGGTTGCGAGCCCGGAGAGTTCGAGAGAAAGCAGTGCGATCTTCAGGACTTCCGGATCTCCCCGCAACAGAAGAGAAACAGCCTCGGTCAAGCCATCCCAGAGTAGTTCCATGGCTTCAGTTAGCCAGCGACTCCTCGCTCTTGCCAGCGTCAGGGAAGAAAAGCGGCTGCCCGTATTCCTCCACCCCGAACTGGCGGATGATCTCCTGGACCTCGCTACTCAGTAGGAATTCGCTGAATGCCTTTGCTCCGGCGTTGTTCACCATCGGAAACCGGTCCGGGTCGACCTCCATTACCGAGTAGATGTTCAAAAAAAGCGGGTCTCCCTCAACATGCGGAACTAGGCCGATCCGCTCCCTCAGCGCCAAGTACGTACCACGGTCGGTGAGCACGTAAGCGCCCATCTCGCCAGCGATCAACAGCGTGGATCCCATGCCCTGGCCTGTGGAGATGTACCAGTCGCCCACTGGTTCGAAAGCGGCGGCTGACCAGAGGCTGTTCTCACGGAAGTGTGTGCCCGAATTATCGCCCCTGCTGATGAACCGCGCCCTAGCTTCAGCGATCTTCAAAACGCTCTCAGCGCCGTTCTCACTGCCGTGGATTCCGGCCGGGTCCTCCTCCGGGCCGACGATGAGAAAGTCGTTGTGCATGACGATCCGGCGATTGACGGCAAAGCCCGCCTCCACGATCTCCTTCTCTTGCTCTGGGGCGTGAGCCAGCAACACGTCGGCGTCACCACGCTTCCCCATGGCCAGTGCCTCTCCAGTTCCCACCGCGATGGGCTTCAACACAAATCCGGCCTGCTCTTCAAATAGCGGCAGCACCTCATCGAGCAGCCCGGAGTCCTGGGTGCTTGTGGTGGTGGCAAGAATGATATCCCGTGTCTGACCGCATCCCGCAAGCGATAGCAGGGCTGCGATGCAGGCCACGCGGGCGGTGAATCGTGCAGAGCGCGGTAGTATCAAGGTCTCCTCCCCAGACTGCATGGTAATTTCAATTCGATCAAATAAGTCGTTGTCGTTTAACATGTTACCGTGCTTGGCTCAGCATTCAAGCCGCCGAGGCAACGCGTCATAGCAACGATATGACGCTTCATATCGTGGTCTTCACGCGTCTTCTTACCTCCGTAACGCGTGATCCGACCTGTGCGACGCTTCATCTCGCCCCGACGACGCATCGTAGCGTCGATCTAACGCTTTGTCCCACCACGATGAACGTTCGCTTCGTGGAGACAACGCGTCATATTGAAAGTGTGACGCTTCGTATCGCTGTTATGGCGCATCGCCCAATGGTGGTGACGCGTCAACCCAACGACACGACGCGTGTCAACGCTCGTACGACGCGTCATATCGTCGACAACACGCTTCAAAACGCCGATTTAACGCTTCATATCGTCAAGGTCGTCAACGCCCAATTTCCGAATCGAAGAAAGATCGGAAATTCAAAGAGAGAATATCGTCGTTCGAACAGGTCATCATCAGTCCCGTGGCAACGGCGCAGGCGTCAGAAGGAGAAACTGCCAGCGAATACGCCGCACGGCTCTCATCGATTCCATCCTTTCATTGCTGAATTCGATACGGTTGGCAATGCCCCTCAAGCCTTCCGGCAACGAGGATGGGTGGCCACACGAAGAATGGAAACTCGAGGATACCGAACAGGGCGCGCTGCGACTATTCAAACACCTCTACTGATGCTTCCACGTCGGCTTTCTCTTGTCGAGAAAGGCCTGTAAGCCCTCAACGGCATCTTCAGTTAGCATCAACTCGTTAACGTAGATCTTGTCCACCGCCGAATACGCGGCCGCGCGGCGTTCCGCAAAGCCCACGCGGAGCGCTCGTTTGGTGACCTTCAGCGCCGCCGCGCTGTGGCGCGAGATCTTGTTGGCGAGTTCGAGAGCCTCGGCCTCAACCTGGTCATCCGGAACCACACGCAACACGATACCGGCCTGCTGCGCCTGGCTGGCATTCAGCGCTTCGCCGCTGAATACGATCTCGGCTGCCTGCCCGGGTGCACACATATCGGGCAATACCGCACATGCCGCCGGTGGCAACACACCCAACAAGATTTCAGGCTGGCCGAACATCGCTCCCTCGCCCGCGACGATCATGTCAGCCGCCTGGGCCAACTCGAAACCGCCTCCAAGACAGCGTCCTTTCACAGCAGCGATCACAGGGATGGGAAAGGAGTCAATCGCTGCAACGGTCTGGATGAACTCCGGAATCATCTGCTCGTAGGCCGGCGGCAAATGTTCACCGACATCCGCCCCAGCAGAGAAGTGTTTCCCTTCCGCCGAGATTACCAAAACCCGTAGAGACTTCTCCGCTTCCAAGTTGGCCAGTTCCTCACGGAGGTCGCCGAGTAGCTTCTGTGAGAGGATATTGAGCGGCGGCTCGTCCAACACGAGCCGGCCAATTCCGTCCTCTACCGATATCCGAATCGTCATACGCACTTACCTCCGATTGGTCAACAGTGCCGGCCTGTGCCTTGAAAGGCACCGGCCGGACTCACTGCCGACTCCATCCTTCAGATCAGGTAGTGGTCTTTGACCAGGTGGTGCCTGGCTTCTCGAGGCTGTAGTAAACCTTGATCTCTTCCTGTTCGTCGAAGATCTGCGGCACGACTTGCAGATCCATACCGATTGCGATCTCGTCTTCCTGCACCGTGTCACCGAACCAAGCCAGTGCTCGGCCGCCCTCCTCGAGATCCACGACACCGACAGTGTACGGCACAACATCCTCGAACCCAGTGGGTGCAGCGACGATCTTCGTAAATGTCTGTAGAGTGCTCTTTCCGGTCAGCTCGACGAACTCGAAGTTGCCACTCATGCAAGCCTCACAGTCAGCTCGCGGCGGGAACGAAAACGCACCGCAGTCCTTGCAGCGTGTTCCCATGAGCCGACCGTCTTTCAGGTGCTTGGCGAAGTCCGTGACCTTCGTGTACGGAGCGAAATTGACTTTTCCGAACCATTTGAACATGGCTCAATCCCTCTTCATGACTTGAACGAAGCAATATTGACCGATCCCGCCCACGTTGTGAGTAAGACCGACATCGGCATCGGGAACCTGGCGTTCCCCAACCTCGCCCCGTAGTTGTTTTGCGATCTCATAGGTCATCGACAATCCGGTTGCACCGATCGGATGACCCTTGGCCTTCAGTCCGCCATCGACGTTGACCGCGACCTTACCCCCAACGTACGTCTGACGGTCAGCCACAAACGGCCCACCCTCACCCTTCCCGCAGAAGCCCAGATCTTCGTATGCCATGATCGCAGCGATGGGGAAACAATCGTGGACAGCGGCGACCTTTACATCGCTCGGTTTGACACCGGCCATCGCATATGCATCCGCGCCCGCTGTCTCGGCGCTTGGCAAACCTGTCA